>NZ_JBQCGC010000004.1:0-15272 GCF_051956055.1 Amnibacterium sp. | reverse complement strand
GGGCCCCCGGCGGCGGCGCCGGGCCGCCGGGCCCCCGCGGGGGCCTGCCCCGGCGCGGGTGGGGGGCCCCCCCGCGCCGGGGGGCACGCCCACGCCACGCGGGTCTTCACGCGCGCTCGCGGGCGTCTCGGGGCAGCGCGGCCCCCATTCTGGGGTCCGCATTTCTGAGGACACGTCTTGTCGTGGCTCGCGCTCGGTAATAGCGTCGGGGTCACCCCCTCGGCAGACCGTCCGCTCACCCGGCGAACCGGTGCTGCCGCCGAATTCGGAGGCGTCCCCACGCCTCCGCCGGTCCGACGTGCGCCCGAACGCCGCCGGTCCCGGTCCGACCCCCATGAGGACCATGACCGCCTCCCCCGTCACCCTCCAGTCCGCTGCGGCCCACACCCGACCCGCAGCCGCGCTGCGGTGGTCGCAGCGCCTCGCGCTGCAGCTCGCAGCCACCGACACCGTCATCGTGGTCGGTACCGTCCTCGTGGCCCACCTCGCGCTCTTCGGCGCGTGGCAGCAGCCGCTCGCGCATCACGCCGCCTACTCGGCGACGCTGCCCTACCCGGTCGTGTCGGTCGCGCTCGGCGTCCTGTGGCTCGCCGCGCTCGCGGTCGTCGACTCGCGCGACGAGGACGAGATCGGCGCCGGCACCACCGAGTACCGGCGGATCATCCGCGCGGGCGTGGCGACGCTCGTCATCACGATCGTCGCGGGGTTCTTCCTGGGCGTCGACCTGTCCCGCGTCTGGGCGGGCGCCGTCGTGCCGGGCGGCACCGCGCTGCTGCTCGCCTCGCGCTGGGGATGGCGCAAGCACCTGATCCGCCGACGTGCCGCCGGCCTCGATTCGCACCGCGTCGTTCTGGTCGGGTCGACGGACACGGTCGTGCGGACCGCCCTCGATCTCGCCAAGCAGCCGGCTCACGGCTACCGCGTCGTCGGCGTCGCCCTCACCGACGGCCCGAAGGAGGGCACGATCGCCGACCTGCGCATCGTCGGCGACGTGGACGACGTGCCCGCCGCGCTCCGCACCCTCGAGGCGGACACGGTGATGGCGACGAGCAGCGACCACCTGCCCGCCGATCGGATCCGCGACCTCGCGTGGCACCTGGAGCCCCGGCAGCACCTCGTCGTGGCGCCGAGCCTCACGGACGTCGGCGGCTCGCGCATCCACCTCCGGCCCGCAGCCGGTCTGCCGCTCATCCACGTCGAGACCCCGCACCAGGCCGGCATCGGTCGCGCGATGAAGCGCCTGTTCGACATCGTGGCGTCGGCGGCCGCGCTGGTGATCCTGGCCCCCGTGCTCGCGGTGATCGCCGTGCTCGTGCACCGGGACAGCCCCGGCGGCGTCATCTACCGCCAGGAGCGCATCGGCCGGAACGGCGAGCCGTTCTCAATCCTCAAGTTCCGCTCGATGAGCGCGGACGCGGACGCCCGTCGCGCGGAGCTCGGCGCGGACCAGGGCAAGGGCCTGTTCAAGATGGCGGACGACCCGCGGATCACCCGGGTCGGCAAGGTCCTGCGCCGCTACTCGCTCGACGAGCTGCCCCAGCTCGTCAACGTGCTGCGCGGCGACATGAGCCTCGTCGGTCCCCGGCCGGCCCTGCCCTCGGAGGTGTCCGAGTACGACCGGCGCGAGCTGCGCCGCCTCGCGGTCACGCCCGGCCTGTCCGGCCTGTGGCAGGTCAGCGGCCGGTCGGACCTCGACTGGGCCGACGGCATCCGCCTCGACCTGTACTACGTCGAGAACTGGTCGATGACGCAGGACCTGCAGATCCTCTGGCGCACCGTGCGTGCCGTGGTCAACTCGTCCGGGGCGTACTGACGGCCGGGACGGGGAGTCCGCGCCTCGGGAGGCGAGCTCGCCGATGCCGTTCGTGATCGTGCTCGTCGGCTCCGGCGACGTCGGGCGCACCGTGCTCGCGCAGGCGCTGCTGCGCCGCGAGCTCGACCGGCTGTGGCTGAAGTCCGCGGGCGGGGTCGAGCTGCGGACCGCGGGCGTGACCGCGGTCGCGGGCACGCCGCCGTCCCCGCACCTCGAGACGGTCGCAGGGCGCAGAGGCCTGGCGGTCGACGACCACCGCGCCGAGCCGATGACCGGGGCCGTCGCCGGATCCGCCGATCTCCTGCTGACGATGACCCGCGCGCAGCTGGCGCAGCTCGTGCTGCAGTACCCCGACGTCCGCTCCCGCGCGTTCTCGCTCGTCGAGTTCGCCGTGCTGCTCCACGACGCGGTCGGCGGTCGGCGCCGCGCACCCGTGGGTCACGGGGAGCGGTTCGAGGCGAAGCTGCGGCAGGTGACGCGCGTCGTCGCCGCCAGGAGGCGGGTGGTGCCTCCTCCCGCGGAGGAGAGCGGCTGGGACCTGTTCGACCCGTACGCCTACAGCCTCGACGTGTACGAGTCGGTGGCCGCGGTCGTCGAGGACGTCGTGCGCACCCTGACCGGCGACGTCGCCAGGATCACGGGCGGCCGACCCTCAGCGGCGACGAGCCGCACCGCGTGAGACGGATCAGTAGAGCAGCATCGCCAGTCGCCGGCGCGCGGCCGCGACCCTGGGGTCGTCGGGGCCGGTGAGGGCGAAGTAGTCCAGCAGCCGCGTCCGGATGGTCGTGCGGTCGTCGCCTGAGGCGGCCGCGAAGACGTCCAGCAGCCGGTCGAACGCGTCGTCGACGTGGCCGCCGGCGATGTCGAGATCGGCGACCGCGAGCGCGGCGGCCACGTCCTTCGGCGAGGCGGCGGCGGCGGCCCGGGCGTCGTCCGGCAGGGTGCGGAGCCGGTCGAGGAGCTCCACCTGGGCGAGCGCCGCGACCGCCGCGGCATCGCGGGGATCCTGCGCGATCGCGGTGCGGAACAGCCGCGCCGCCTCGGCGTAGTCCTGCCGGTCGATGGCGGCGTAGGCCTCCTGGTGCAGCGGCGGCCGGGGCTCGGGCTCCGGTTCGGGCGCGCCCCCGTCCTCGGCACCGACGCCGGGGACCGTACCCGTCACACCGTTCTGGGCGGCGAGCTCGAGCACCTGCTCGAACAGGGGCGCCATCCGGTCCTCCGGCAGCACGCCCGCGAAGAGCGGGACCGGGCTCCCTGCGATGACGGCGACGACCGTCGGGATGGACTGCGCCTGGAACGCCTGGACGACCTGCGGGTTCGCGTCCGAGTCGACGATCGCGAGCACGAGGCGGCCGGCCGCCGCCTCGACGACCCGGCGGAGCGAGGCCACCAGCTCCTGGGAGGGGGTGCTCCAGGTGGCGACGAGGGCCACGACGACCGGCACGGTGCGGGAGAGCTCGACGACCCGCGGGAACTCGGCGTCGCCGATCTCCACGACGACGCCCGGGTCGCCTGCGGGCGCGTCCCCTGCGGGCGCGGCCTGGGCGCGGACGGCCTGCTGCGCCTGCTGGGTCTGCCTGGCGACGAGCGGCGCGAGGTCGATCGCTCCGCGGAGACCCCCTGGCGGCGGGGCGGGAACAGCGGGCACTCTCGTCACAACTCCTTCGCGGAAACCAGCCCCTGATCGTAGCCGAGCAGCACGATCGGCTCCTTGGAGCCGGCGGACGGCACCGAGAAGAGCAGCTGGTAGCCGTAGACCGCCTGGAAGCCCTTCGTCGAGGAGCCGGTCTTCGAGAGGATCTTCGTCCCGCCGCTCGAGGAGAGGGTCACCCCGCTCTTCTTCGGCTTGACCGTCTGCTGCTCGTCGAGCTGCACGGCCACCAGCGCGCCGGCGTCGGCGGTGGAGAGCGCGATCACCGCCGACGGGTCGACCGCGAGGTCCTTGTAGGAGATACTGGCGTTCGCGGCCTTCTTCGCGATCTTCGCCTTCCCCGCCTGGCCGACCTGCTGCAGCAGCGGGTCCTGCTTCGTCGCGAAGTCGGTCGCGGCGCTGCTGGCGCTGTCGATCAGCACCGAGCCGTAGGCCTGGGCGAGCTGCCCCGGCGGGGTCTCCAGCACCGGCGTGGCCGGGTCGAGCCGCTTCGCGCCCTCGAGGGCGGACGGCAGGTCGGGCGTCGTCGCCCCGCTCACCAGGCGCACGGCGTACTGGACCTTGTAGTCCGACCGCGGGTCGTTCTGGATCATCGCCACCGAGACCGGCGCGACCTTCTGCGAGTTCCCCTGCGCGACGGTCGCGAAGAGCGTGCGCGGCCACTTGGTCGTGGCCTCCGGCTCCAGCAGCTTCATGACGGCGCCCGAGGTCGGGATCGACGCCGGCAGCGGCCAGGACTTGTCCTTCGCCCGGATCGTGTACGCGGCCTTGCGGAGGTCGAGTGCCGCGCCGGTGAAGCGGTTCAGGAGCTCGCCGGCCTTGAGCGACTTGTCGGCCGAGGCCGCAGCGGTCGCGGCCGCCGCGACGATCCTCGTCGCCTGGGCCTCCGTCAGCGAGGCGCCGGTCGGCGCGGGCGCCGCCGTGGCCTGCGCGGGCACGAGCAACGCGCCCGCGAGGACGGCCGCGGTCGCGCCCGACCCGATGGCGACGCGCTGCCGGACGCTGCGGCGCCCCCGGCCCGGCGCGGGCGGCGCGGAGGCGGGCCGCTGGGGGCGGTACTTCGGCGGCTGCGGGCGCTTCGGCATCTTGGCAGGAGGCTTCCGGCGGGGCCCGCGCTGCCGGCGCACGTGGATGAGGGCCCACAGGTAGAGGAGCAGCCCGAGCACGGCCAGGGCGCCGCCGGCGATGATCAGCGGGACGGCGAGCGGCGTGCTGGTGCGCACCGGCCAGGTGAGCCGGATGTCCGAGGGGGCGGGCGCCGCGCCCGTCGAGGCGATGATGACCGACATGGTCGACGGCACGTCGACGGTCCAGTCGAGCGACCCCTGCGCGCGCCGCTGGTCGATCCAGAGGTCGGCGCCGTTCGGATCCGGCGTGCCGCCCGTGAGCCCGGCGACGACGGGGGCGGTGCGGACCGCCGGGCGTCCGAGCGCTCCGGCCGCGTCGACGTTCAGCTGCGCGTACCGCTGCCCGGAGAGCCAGGCGGTCACGTCGGAGGTGCGCCCGTAGGCGGCGAAGGCGACGGCGCTGCCGGAGAGGTGGAGGCTCTGCTGGCCGGGGTGCGACCGGAGCACCGAGCCCGGGACCACCACGTAGTGCACGCCGGTCGGCACGGCGGCCGTCGCGGTGATGTGGTCGGCGGGCTTCAGCACGGTCCGCTGGGCGACCCCGGCGGCGACGAGCACACCGGCGATGAGCAGCGTCACCAACGCGATCGCGAAGCGCACACCGTCTCCTCTCGTCCCGGGCGGGATCGGCGACAATGGGGCGGGTCCGCCCCCATCGGGGCCGGCGGTCCCGGCCGGCGCGCGCGGTGCACCTCCCCAGAACGCGGGTCAGCATAACCTCCGGCACCGTCCGGGGGTCGCATGTCGGCGGGCGCGGCGCAACGCCCGCACCTACACTCGATCCCGTCGCGCGGCGTGTCGCCGTCAGCGACGAACAATCGGCTGACGAGGAGCGACACGTGTCCGACGAGTCCGGCTTCACCACGGCGATGCGCGGGTACAACCGCGACGAGGTCGACCGTGCGATGCAGGAGCTCCGCCGCGAGCTGATCAAGGCGAACTCCGCGCTCGGCGAGGCCCAGCGCGAGGTCAAGCGGCTCACCCAGCGCGTCGACGAGCTCGACAGCGAGCTCGAGGAGGTCGGCAGCCCCACCTACTCCGGGCTCGGCCACCGGCTGGAGAGCCTGCTCCGGCTCGCCGAGGACCAGTCGACCAGGGTGATCGCGCAGGCGGACATCGACGCGGAGCGGCTCCGCGCCTCCACCCAGGCGGACGTCGACCGCCTCCGGGTCGAAGCGGCGGACCTCGCCGAGCGGCTGCTCGGCGACGCGAAGGAGCAGTCCGAGGCGATGCTCGCCTCCGCCGGGGCCGAGGCCGACCAGCTGGTCGAGCGCGCCGAGCTGCACGCCGAGACGACCATCCAGGACGCGACCCGCGAGGCCGCAGCGATCCGCGGTGCGGTCGCGACGGAGGCGGCCGAGCTCCGGGGCACGGCGAAGCGCGAGGCCGCAGCCATCCGCACCGCCGCCGAGCGGGAGGCCGCGGAGCTCCGGGTCGTCGTCGAGCGCGAGACCGCGTCGGCCAAGGAGGACGCGCAGCGGCTCACCCGCGAGACCGAGTTCGCCAGGGCCGAGCTGGACCGCGAGCTCGGCGCCGCGCGCGAGGAGGCCGCCGCGGAGATCGAGCGCGCCAGGGCCGAGCTGCAGCTCGAGATCGAGCGCGCGCACGCGGACCTCTCGCGCAAGGCGGAGCTCGCGAGGGCCGACGTGGCCCGCGAGGCCGAGACGACCCGGCTGGCGTTCACGCGGGAGGCGGAGGAGGCGCGGGCCGAGCTGCTCGACGAGCTCGACTCGATGCGGCGCGCGCAGCAGCGCGAGTACGAGGCCACGAGGAACGCGCTCGCCGCGGAGCTCGCGGCGCTGCGGGACGCGGCCGAGCAGGAGATCGAGCAGGCGCGGCTCGACCTCGACGTCGAGCTGAAGGCGCGGCGCGACGAGGCGGAGCAGGACTACCTGGCGCGGCACCAGGACGCGGTCGCGTCGACCCAGCGGTACCTCGACGACGCGAACGCGCAGCTGGCGGACGCCGTCCGCCGGTCGGCGGACAAGCGCCTCGAGGCGGACGCGCTGCAGATGCAGATCGAGGTCGACGGCCGGCGTGCCCGTGAGGCCGCGCAGACGGAGGCCGCCGAGCTCGTCGCGAACGCGAGGGACGCCGCGCACGCGATCGTCACGGAGGCGGAGCAGCGGTCGGCGCGGCTCGTCCGGGACGCCGAGGAGCGCCTCGCCGAGCTGCGGGAGGAGCGCGACGGCATCGCGCACTACTTCGAGTCCCTGCGCGGGGCGCTCGGGTCGGCGCAGACCGCCGACGTCGAATCCTGACGCGCGGATGAAGCTCCAGAACCCGTTCAGGACGGGACTCATCGGCACGCTCGGCGTGCTGCTCGCGCTCGCGATCGGCGCCTCCGTGCTGCAGCTCGCGACGATCCTGACCTACGTCCTCGCCGCCGTGTTCCTGGCCCTCGGCCTCGATCCGCTGGTCAGTCAGCTCGAACGGCTGCGGCTCCCCCGCTGGCTCGCGATGCTGATCGCGGTGATCGTCGTGCTCGGCGTGGTCGTCGCGATCGCGTTCCTCGTGGTGCCCGTCATCGTCAACCAGGTCGGCAGCCTCGTGAAGGGCATCGCGCAGTTCGCGAGCCAGTACCGCGGCTGGAACGACTTCGTGAAGCAGGTGCAGGACGCGGTCGGTCCGTCGATCGACGTGCAGGGGCTGATCAACCAGGGCGTGAAGTACCTCCAGTCCAACGCCGGCCCGATCACCGGCGGCGTGCTCTCGGTCGGGGTCGGTCTGCTCGGCGGCCTCGGCGGCGCGGTGATCGTCATCATCCTCACTCTCTACTTCACCGCCTCGATGCACGCCTTCAAGGGCGCGCTCTACCGGCTCGTGCCGATGTCGCGCCGGGCGCGCTTCGCGGCGATCGCGGAGCAGATCTTCCAGTCCGTCGGGCGCTACGTGATCGGCCAGGTCGGCCTCGCGCTCATCAACGGCGTGCTGAGCTTCATCTTCCTGACCGTCATCGGCGCCCAGCTGCCGGCGGTGTTCGCGTTCATCGCGTTCCTCGGCAGCCTGATCCCGCTCGTGGGCACCGTCTCGGCCGCCGTGCTGATCGTGCTCGGCCAGGTCGTCCTCGTGCTGTCCACCGGCGACTCCATGTGGCCCAGCTCGGGGCTGCCCGTCTGGCTGTGGGTCGCCATCTACTACGTCGCCTACATGCAGGTGGAGGCGTACATCCTGAGCCCGAACATCATGAACCGCGCGGTGAAGGTGCCCGGCGTGATCGTGGTCATCGCCGCACTCGTGGGCGGCACCCTGCTCGGCGTGCTGGGCGCGCTCATCGCGATCCCGGTCGCGGCCGCGGTGCTCCTGATCATCGACCAGGTGATCGTCCCGCGGCAGGCGGAGGCGTAGCCCCCTTCGTCGTTCAGGAGAAACGGCCGCGTCGCAAGCGAATCTCCTGAACGACGAAGGGGACTCAGCGCTGGACGAGCGCCGTGGGCACCTCGGTCGGCAGCGGGGACGACTCGGGGTGCACGACGCGGACGATCTCGTCCAGCACCCGGCGCACCTGGGGCTCCCCCACCCACAGGTGCTTCGCCCCGTCCACCGCGATCAGCTCCGCCTCCGGCACGACCGCGAACCGCTCGCGCGCCTCGGCGGGCCGGAGGTAGTCGTCGAGCTCGGGCACCAGCACGACCAGGCGGCGCCCGGAGCCGTGCCAGCGCGCCAGCTCCGCCTCCGAGGTCCTGTGCAGCGGCGGCGACAGGAGGACGGCGCCCTCGACGGGCACGTCGAGCCCGTACTTGAGCGCCAGCTCGGTGCCGAACGACCAGCCGACCAGCCACGGCCGCGGCAGTCCGCGCCCGACCGCGAACGCCACCGCGGCCGCGACGTCGTAGCGCTCGGCCACCCCGCCGTCGTACTCGCCCTCGCTCGTGCCACGCGGGCTCGAGGTGCCGCGGGTGTTGAAGCGGAGCACGGCGAGGTCCGCGAGCGCGGGCAGGCGCGCTGCGGCCTTCCGCAGCACGTGGGAGTCCATGAAGCCGCCGTGGGTCGGCAGCGGGTGCAGCGTGACGAGCGTCGCCGCCGGCGGCCGCCCGGCCGGGACCGCGAGCTCGCCCACGAGCGTGAGCCCGTCGGCGGTGTCGAAGGCGACGTCCTCCCGCACGGCGACGAGCTCGGCGCCGCTACGGATCTCCTCCAGCCCGTCGCTCATGCGACCCGCCAGCAGTGGGCGTGCCAGTGCCGCCTGGCGTCGAGGTCGGCCTGATCCCCGAGCACGCCGTCGGCCCGCCAGACCACCACGTGCGCGACCCCCTCCTCCACGACGCCACCGCACCCGGGGCACCGGTAGGGCTTCAGCGCCTGCGCCGCCGCGATCGGCTGCACGTGCCACTCCCGGCCGCCGCGCACCTCCACCCGCGACCCGCCGCCCGCCCGCAGGGGCGGCGGCTCCTCCCCGCGAGCGGACCCACGTGGGCTGTTGCGACGCGGCACGGCGCGATCAGTACCAGCCGTAGGCGTTCGAGTGCGCCCACGCGCCGCACGGGCTGCCGTACGAACCGGAGATGTAGCCGAGACCCCAGGTGATCTGCGTCTGGTAGTTGTTCTGCCAGTCCGGGCCGGCCGTCGCCATCTTGCTGCCCGGCAGGGCCTGCGGGATCCCGTACGCCCCGCTCGGGTTCGCCGCATGGGTGCTCCAGCCGGACTCCCGGTTCCAGAGGTTCACCAGGCAGCTGAACTCGCTCGGCGCCCAGCCGCGGCCCGCGACGGCCCTCGCGGCGAACGTCTGGGCGGTGCCGATAGGCGTCGTGTAGCTGGGCGCCGGCGCGCTGCTGCCGCCGCTGCTGCTGCGTGAACCGGAGGACGACGAGGTCACCGTGATGGGCGCCTGCTGGGGCGCGTTGACGACCTTGAACGAGTCGCGGTCGATGTTGATGTCGACGTACCCGCCCGCGATCTTGTACCGCTGGATGCCGGAGGCCTTCACGAGGACGGGCTGCTGGTAGAACGGGTCTGCCCGGGCCCCGGCGTAGGGGTCGGTGACCGTCACGAGCGCGATCCCCGCGCTCGCGACGATCGCGAAGAGGCCGAGGACGAAACGACCGCGCGACCGACGGCGGACGGGCTGGATCGCCGGCGCCGTGGTCGAAACGTCAGGGGTATGGCGTGCCACGATCCGCCAACCCTACCCGAGGGCCCGTCCGAGGCCCAGGGACGCGTCCACCGCCCTCATCGGACGGCGAGCATCGTCTCGACCAGACCGTCGATGACGAGGTCGACCTGCGCTTCGTTGTAGCCGCCGCGCTTGGGCCGGAACGCGATCGAGCGGACCCGCTCCACCGGCACGTGGGAGCCGTCCTCGAAGTACGCCCGCGCCTCCCTGGCGAAGGCGTCGACCTCCGAGACGGAGTACCCGATGCGCGAGAAGCCCACCCGGGCGAAGCGCTTGCCGTCCGGCCGCTCGAGCCGGCCGATGATCTCCTTCGCGAGCTGCCTGGTGCTCGCGTAGTAGGCGCGCTCCTGGCCGCCGCGGATCGCGCTCTCCCGCTCGCGGACCGCGAAGGCGTCCTCGAGCCGCTCGAGCGCCGCGTCGACCGCCGCGGTGACGTAGCCGCCCCGGCGCATCGTGAACGCGGTCTGGCGGATGTGCGCCGCACGCAGCGAGCCCTCGCGCCGGTCGAACTCCGCGCGCGCCGCCGCGATGAAGCGGTCGACCTCCTGCGGGTCGTACCCGAGGCGACGGCTTCGTTCACGAGGGAAGGTCGACGGCATGGCGGCCATGATGCACTCAGGAGGTCGCGAAGAAGAGGAGCAGCGCCGCGGAAGCGGAAGGAAGGACGGAATCGAGTCGATCCAGGATGCCGCCGTGGCCCGGCAGCCAGGAGGACATGTCCTTGACCCCGATGTCGCGCTTGATCATCGACTCGCCCAGGTCGCCGAGCGTCCCCGTGACGAGGATCACGGCGCCGAACATCGGACCGAACCAGAGCGGCCGGTCCAGCAGCCAGGGGGTCAGCGCGGTGGCGATGACGATCGTCGCGATCGCGGCGCCCGCGAGGCCCTCCCACGTCTTCTTCGGACTGATCCGCGGTGCCATCGGATGCCGCCCGAACCGCAGGCCCGTCGCGTAGGCGAAGACGTCGCTCGCCACGACCACCGCGAGGAAGGACAGCGTCCACCACTGCCCGCCCACCTGGGACAGCAGCACCACGGCGGCGCTCCCGAGGCCGGTGACGTAGAGCTGCACGAACGTCGTGACCATCACGTCCCGGCCGAGCGCCCGCCCGGGCACCGGCGAGACGAGCTGCTCGACGAGCCGCCAGACCACCGCGGCGGCGACCGCGAAGACGATCGCGGCCAGCCAGCCGCCCGGGACGAGCGGGACCACCGGGACGCCGAGCTCGGCGACCTGGTTCGGGGCGGGCTGCACGGAGACGAAGGTCGCGACGATCGCGATCAGGCCCGCGACCGCCGCGCCCACCCGCGGCACGCGGATGCCGGCGGTCCTGACCGCCACCGCCAGCTCCGAGGTGCCGAACCCGACGAGCGCCATCGCGACGAGCACGAACAGCGGCTTCCAGACCACGAGGCTGACGATGACCACACCGCCGAGCACGACGCCGAGCCCGATCGCCCCGACGAGGTTGCGTCCCGACCTCGCCGTCAGGCGCGCGTTCGCCTCGTCGAACTGGGCCCGCGTGTGGCGGACCTGATCCCGGATGTCCCCCCGGGTCGAGCGGATCTGATCCTGCAGCTCGGCGGTGTTCCTCGGCCGCCGCGGGCGCTCGTCCTGCGATCCACCGTCCGACACGACTCAGACCTCGAGCAGCTCAGCCTCTTTGCGCTTCAGCGCCTCGTCGATCTGCTCGACGTGCCGCTTCGTCAGCGCTTCCAGCTCCTTCTCGCCGCGGGCGATCTCGTCGTCGCCGACCTCGCCGGTGAGCGCGTCCAGGTCGTCCTTCGCCTTACGACGGATGTTCCGGACCGAGACCTTCGCGTTCTCACCCTTGTCCCGGACGATCTTGACGAACTCGCGGCGCCGGTCCTGGGTCAGCTCCGGCATCACCACCCGGATGATGGTGCCGTCGTTGGACGGCGTCGCGCCGAGGTTCGGGGCCGTGGCGATGGCCTTCTCGATCTCCTTCAGCGCGCTCTTGTCGTACGGGGTGATGACGAGCATCCGCGCCTCCGGCGCCTGGAGGCTCGCGAGCTGCCCGAGCGGCGTGGGCGTGCCGTAGTAGTCCACGGGGATGCGCTGGAACAGCGCGGGGTTCGCGCGGCCGGTGCGGACGGTGTTGAAGTCGTCCTTGGCCACCTCGACCGCCTTGGTCATGCGGTCGCCCGCCTCCTGCAGCACGTCGGCGATCACTGCGACCCCTCTCGTTGACGAACCCCGGAAGCCTACCGAGATCAGGCTGTGACGACCGTCCCGACCTGCGCTCCCCTGATCGCCTCGGCGATGGAGTCGTCGCCCTCGATGCCGAACACGCGCATCGCCATGCCGTTGTCCATGCACAGGCTGAATGCCGTGGAGTCCACGACCTTGAGTCCGCGACGGAGCGCGTCCGAGTAGGTGACGGCGTCGAGCTTGACCGCGTCCGGATCCGTCCGCGGATCAGCCGAGTAGACGCCGTCGACGCCGTTCTTCGCGACGAGCACCTCGTCAGCGTGGATCTCGAGCGCGCGCTGCGCCGCGACGGTGTCGGTGGAGAAGAACGGGAGGCCGGCGCCGGCGCCGAAGATGACGATCCGCCCCTTCTCGAGATGCCGGATGGCGCGGCGCGGGATGTACGGCTCCGCGACCTGCGTCATCGAGATCGCCGACTGCACCCGGGTCTGCACCCCGGTCTGCTCGAGGAAGTCCTGCAGCGCGAGGGCGTTCATCACCGTCCCGAGCATGCCCATGTAGTCGGCACGCGTGCGGTCCATGCCCGCCTGACTCAGCTCGGCACCGCGGAAGAAGTTGCCGCCGCCGACGACGACCGCGACCTGCGCCTCCTCGGACGCCGACGCGACCTGCTCCGCGATGGACTTCACCACGTCGGGGGCGACCCCGAAGGTGCCCCCTCCGAGCGCCTCACCCGACAGCTTCAGCACGACGCGTCGCATCCGCTCCCCCTTCGACCGCCCATGAGGCTATCGGACCCCCGCTCCGCCCCGTCGAGGGGGCCGTGCCTTCCGGGGTCAGGCGAGGAGCGGGAGCCGGTACACGGGCCACGCGTGGTCGCCTGCGGCGCCGACCGCGACGCCCACCACGAGCGAGACGCTCCCGTCGGCGCTCCGGAGCACCGAGCACCCCTCCGGCTCGTACGCCCCGTCGCGCCACGCTCCTGACGCGTCCTGCCCGAGCGTCGGGAACGGCGTGCTCGCGACGAGCGCGCCCGTGCCCCAGTCGAACTGCTCGAGGGCCATCGGGTCCGCTGCGACCGGAGCACCCGAGCCGCTGTTGCTGAGCCCCACCCAGCGGAACAGGCTCCCGCCCACGGTGGTGAACCCCTGCATCGTCGGCGGATCGACCGGCACCATCATCCGGCCGATGGGCCGGTCGACGCCGGCCACGAGGTCGTCGATGCGCCGGAGGGTGTACTGCTCCTGACGCCCCGTGGAGAAGTCGTACATCCGCTCGACCGCGACGCCGCCGGCCCAGTCGAAGTTGTAGACGGACTCCTGGTAGAGCCCCTGCTGGTTCGGGAAGCGCGGCAGGTAGGTCACCCCACCCGGGATCGCCTCGATCGCGTACACACCCGGCGTGTAGGCGAACCGGGCGAGGCGGCCGCCGTCCGGAGCGTCCTGTGTGACCGGGCCCTGCAGGCTCAGCCAGACGTCGTGACCGCCGTCGTCCCGGGGCTGGATGTGCAGCCCGAGTCCGTGGCCGCCGTCGAGGATCGTCATCGAGTCGAGCTCCGGGGTCGGATCCGACGGGACGACGGCGCAGCGGGAGACGACCGTGGTGTACAGCGACGGCCCGGAGCCGGTCAGGGACTGGGTCATGAACAGCTCGCCTGCGGGGGTGCACTCCACCTGCTGCATGACGGTGCCGGAGGTCTTCGGCACGATGGAGGCGATCGGCACCGGGTCGCCGAACCGGACGGCGGGGAGCGGCTCCGGGGACCGCGAGGGCGCCACCGTCGGCACCGGGATCGGCGCGGGAACCGGGCTGCGGGTGAGCGCCGCCGCGCTCGCCGCCGCCGCTGCCGCCGCGGCGGTGCCGAGCGCGACCGTGCCGCCTGCGAGCAGCAGGCGTCGCGAGACCCCGACCATGCCCACCCCCGACCCGGAACCGCAACGCTACGGGGGCGGAGCGCGTTCGCCGCGGACCCGCGCCCGGCGAGCTCCGGTTCCGTCGCCCGCGCCCGGACGGCGAACGCCCCCGCGACAGTGCGGTCGCGGGGGCGTTCGTGGGCGCTGGGGCTACGCGCCGACCTTCAGGCGGGCGAAGCCGGAGACCTCGAGGCCCGCGTCCTTCAGCACCTTGCCGGTCGCGACCTTGCTGTCGCGTGCGTACGGCTGGTCGACGAGCACGACCTCCTTGAAGAAGCCGGTCAGCTTGCCCTCGACGATCTTCGGCAGGGCCGCCTCGGGCTTGCCCTCGTTGCGGGTCGTCTCGGTCAGGACCTGGCGCTCGTGCTCGACCGTCTCGGCCGGCACGTCCTCGCGGGTCGCGTACTTGGGGTCGTACACCGCGATGTGCTGCGCGACCGACCGGGCCGTCTCCGCGTCCGTGCCGGTGTAGCCGAGCACGACGCCGACCTGCGGAGGCAGGTCCTTGCTCGTCTTGTGCAGGTAGATCGCGAACTCGGCGCCCTCGACCCGCCGCACCTGGCGGAGCTCGACCTTCTCGCCGAGCAGCGCGGCCTCGTCGTTGATGTACGCCTCGACGGTGGTGCCGTTCAGCGCCGCGGCGTTGCCGGAGACGACGTCGACCGCACCCGCGGCGGCCACCGCGCCGAGGACCTCGGCGGCGAGGGAGGTGAAGCGGTCGTTCTTGGCGACGAAGTCGGTCTCGCTCGCGAGCTCGATCAGCGTCGCGGCGCCGTCACCGGCGATCGCGGTGACGAGACCCGCGGTCGTGGCGCGGCCGGAGCGCTTCTCGACGCCCTTCAGGCCCTTGACCCGGAGGATCTCGATCGCCTTCTCGATGTCGCCGTCGGCCTCGACCAGCGCGTTCTTGCTGTCGAGCATGCCCGCGCCGAGGCGGTCACGCAGGGTCTTCACGTCAGCGGCGGTGAATGCAGCCATGGCTGACTCCTTTCGATGGGTTCGGTTCTCGAACGGCCGTCGGCCGCCCCCGGCGAGGGATCTCGCTGGGGGCGGCCGCCGGCTGGGCTGGTCCGGCTCAGGCCGAGGGCTCGGGGTCCTCGGTCGCGGCGGGGTCGGTGACCTTCTTCGGGCGGCGCTCGGCCGGCGTCGACTTCGCGAGCTCCTCGGCCTCGACCTGCTCCTCGGTCTCCGGCGCGTGCTGCGCCTCGAGGCCGTCGACCGCCTGCGCGGCCAGGTCCGCTTCCGCCTGCGCGTCCGCGTCGTTCTCCTCGACGGGCTCCGCCGGGGCGACGTCCGCGGTGGCCGGGGCGACCCCGGCGGACGCGTCCGCCTGGTCGGCGACGACCGTGTCGATGCGGTCCTGCGTGTCGGCCGTCTGCCCGGTCACGCGGTCGTCGACCTGCTCGACCTGGAGGGACAGCGCCTCCGGGTTCTCGGTCGCCTGGAGCAGCTCCTGCTCCCACGCGGCGAGCGGCTCGGC
>NZ_JBQCGC010000003.1:0-45324 GCF_051956055.1 Amnibacterium sp. | reverse complement strand
AGGAGATCCGGGCCGGCGGCGGCCGGATCTCCTGAACGACGAAGGATGCCCGCGTCCTTCGCGACGGAGGTGAGCTGCCGCACGAGGTCCTGCCACTCCCGCACCCGCACGAAGTTCAGGAACTCGCTGCGGCAGCGCCGCCGGAACGCGGAGGAGGAGAGGTCGCGCCGCTGCTGCTCGAGATGGTGCCAGAGCCGCAGCAGCGCGAGCAGGTCGCTCGTCGGGTCGCTGAAGCGCGCGTGGGCCTGATCGGCCTCCGCCCTCCGGTCCGCCGGTCGCTCCCGCGGATCCTGCACCGTCAGCCCGGCGACGATCGCGATGACGTCGGCGGTCACGCCGTGGCGCTTCGACTCGAGCAGCATGCGCCCGAACCGCGGGTCGACCGGGAGGCGGGCGAGGTCCCGCCCGATCCGGGTCAGCTCGGGCTGCCGGTGCTCCTGCAGCGCGCCGAGCTCGCGGAGCAGGTCGAGGCCCGCTTTCACGCCGCGCGAGTCCGGCGGGGTGAGGAAGGGGAACGCCTCGATGTCGCCGAGCCCGAGGGAGAGCATCTGCAGGATGACCGCCGCGAGGCTCGTGCGCAGGATCTCCGGATCCGTGTACGCGGGCCGGCGCTCGAAGTCCTCCTCGGCGTAGAGCCGGATCGCGATGCCGTCGCTCGTGCGCCCCGCCCGCCCGGAGCGCTGGTTCGCGGACGCCTGCGAGATCGCCTCGATCGGCAGCCGCTGCACCTTCGCGCGGGAGGAGTACCGCGAGATGCGCGCCGTGCCGCCGTCGATCACGGCTCGCACCCCCGGCACCGTGAGGCTCGTCTCCGCGACGTTCGTCGCGAGGACGATCCGCCGGTCGAGACCCGGGGTCGTGCTCCGCTCGAACACGCGGTGCTGCTCGGCGGCGGAGAGACGCCCGTACAGCGGCAGGACCTCGGTCGGCCTCGTGCGGCCCGCGTACCGGCCCCGGAGGGCGTCGGCCACGTCCCGGATCTCGCTCTCGCCGGACAGGAACACGAGCACGTCGCCGCCCGGGAGGTCGCGCTCGAGCTCGTCGAGCGCCTCCTGGACCCCCGTGACGAGGTCGCGGTCCTCCGAGCCGCCGGGATCCGGGTCGTCCTCGTCGTCGCCGGCGTCCTCCACCACGAGGGGTCGGTACCGGATCTCGACCGGGTAGGTGCGCCCCGAGACCTCGACGATCGGGGCGGGCGTCCCCTGCGCGTCCGCGAAGTGCGCGGCGAACCGCTCCACGTCGATCGTCGCCGACGTGACGATCACCTTCAGGTCGGGGCGGCGGGGGAGGAGCCGCTTCAGGTACCCGAGCAGGAAGTCGATGTTGAGGCTGCGCTCGTGGGCCTCGTCGAGCACGATCGTGTCGTAGCGGCGGAGCTCCCGGTCGCGGCGGATCTCGGCGAGCAGGATGCCGTCCGTCATGAGCCGGATGCGGGTGTCCGGCCCGGAGGTGTCGGTGAAGCGCACCGAGTAGCCGACGAGGCCCCCGAGCGGCACGTCGAGCTCCTCCGCGATCCGCTCGGCGATCGTGCGCGCGGCGATGCGACGCGGCTGCGTGTGCGCGATGGCGGTGCGACCGAGTCCGAGCGCGATCTTCGGCAGCTGCGTCGTCTTGCCCGAGCCGGTCTCGCCGGCGACGATCACGACCTGGTGCGCGGCGATCGTCGCGGCGATCTCCTCCCGCACCGCGCTGACCGGCAGCCCGGGCGGGTAGGAGATCACGAGGTCGTCGGCAGGCATGGCATTCCATTTTGAAGGGGTTCCTGTCGGCCCAAGGCCCACAGGAACCCCTTCGAGATGCACGTCAGGCCCGCTGGGCGATGCGGCGCGGCTGCGCGCGGCGGTACTGGACGGGCCACTGCACCTCCGCACCGAGCCGGGCGGCCCACGCCTGCGGGAGGTGCGGGTCGCGGAGCAGGGCGCGCGCCAGCATCACGGCATCGGCCTGACCGGACGCCACGATCGCCTCCGCCTGCTCCGCGTCGTCGATGAGCCCGACCGCGTTGACCGGCACGCCGGTCGCCGTCCGGACCGCGGTGGCGAGCGGCACCTGGTAGCCCGGGCCGACCGGGATCCGAGCCCCGGCGACCACCCCGCCGCTCGACACGTCGAACCAGTCCGCGCCCGCCTCGGCGGCCCAGCCGGCGACGGTCTCGGTGTCCTCGATCGTCCAGCCGCCCGGGGTCCAGTCGGTGCCGGAGAACCGGACGAGCAGCGGCACCGTGTCGCCCACGCTCGCCCGGACGGCGCGGATCACGTCGAGCAGCAGGCGTGCACGGTGCTCCAGCGGACCGCCCCAGGCGTCCGTGCGGTGGTTCGCGAGCGGGGAGAGGAACTGGTGCAGCAGGTAACCGTGCGCCGCGTGCAGCTCGATCACGTCGAAGCCGGCGTCCACCGCGCGGCGGGCGGCCGCCACGAAGTCGTCGACCACCCGCGCGATGCCCGCCTCGTCGAGTGCGACGGGCGCGGCGTAGCCCTCGAACGCCTCCGCGGACGGGGCGACGGTCGTCCATCCGCCGTCCTCGAGCGACTGCGAACCCTGCCCGAGCCACTCCGGATAGGTCGATCCCTTGCGGCCGGCGTGGGCGAGCTGGATCCCCGCGAGCGAGCCCTGCGCGTGGAGGAAGGCCACGATGCGTGCGAGCGCGTCGCGCTGCTGGTCGTTCCAGATGCCGAGGTCCCAGGCGGAGATGCGGCCCTCCGGGCTCACCGCCGTGGCCTCCGTCAGCACGAGCCCCGCGCCGCCCTGCGCGAAGGCGCCGAGGTGCACGAGGTGCCAGTCCGTCGGCATCCCGTCCCGCCCCTCGGCCGAGTACTGGCACATCGGGCTCACCCACAGCCGGTTCGGCACGGTCAGGGAGCGGATCCGGACGGGCTGGAAGAGTGCGGAGCTGGTCACGGAGGGATCGACCCGGGAGGCGCCGCGCGTATTCCGCTCGGCGCATCAGTCCGCCGCTTCGTCGGCGGACGTTCAGGAGAAGATCAGGTCAGGCTCAGGGGGTATCGGGATGCTGTGAGCCGTCTGGAAAGGACGGAATCCGCAATGGGCACCCTTTGGTTCATCATCACCCTGATCGTGGTGGGTCTGATCGCCGGCTTCATCGCCCGGGCCGTGGTGCCGGGGCGACAGCACATGGGCATCGTCGCCACGATCGTCCTCGGCATCATCGGCTCGTTCGTCGGCGGCCTGATCGGGTCGCTATTCTCGGGCGGCGGCTTCACGATCTCGCCGTCCGGCATCATCCTGTCGATCATCGGCGCGATCATCGTGCTGCTGATCTACATGTTCGTGCAGCGACGGTCCGGCCGGACCGTCTGACCCACCCCCCTCGAGAGCGCTCCGCCCGGATCGGGCGGGGCGCTCTCGTGCGTCGTACGGCGGACGGTGACCTCGCGCCCTCTCCTGGTCGCGGTCGTCGCGGAGGCGGCGGGCGGCGCCTTCCCATCCGGAGCCGGTAGAGAGGGGGCATGAGCAACAGCACCCCGCAGGGTCCCGGTCCCGAGTTCGGCAGCGGCCCCGACGCGTCCCCGGTCGACGAGGACGAGGCCGTGCAGCAGGCGATGGACGAGGAGTCGGCGCAGGTCGACCGCGAGCAGGACCCGGACCTCATCGACATCAGCCGCAACGAGGGGCCGGAGCTGACGACCGACGTGGACGACGTCGACGCGGGCTGATCAGGCGCGGGGTGCGGGGGTGGTCTCGAGGCTCGCTCCGCTCGCACCTCGACCACCGGGGGTTGGCGGGGTGAGGAGGGCACATGGCGGAACGGCTGCGTGATGCCGTCAGCCCGTACCTGCGCTCGCACGCGGACAACCCGGTCGACTGGTACCCGTGGGGTCCGGAGGCGTTCGCGGCCGCCCGGGAACGGGACGTGCCCCTGCTCGTCTCCATCGGCTACGCGACCTGCCACTGGTGCCACGTCATGGCCCGCGAGAGCTTCAGCGACCCGGATCTCGCCGCCCGCCTGAACGCGGGCTTCGTGGCGATCAAGGTGGATCGGGAGGAGCACCCCGAGGTCGACGCCGCATGCCTCGCGGCGGCGGGCGCCTTCACCTCGGCGCTCGGGTGGCCGCTCAACGTCTTCATGACCCCGGAGGGGCGGGTGTTCCACGCGGGCACGTACTCGCCGCCCCGGCCGCTCGCGGGCCATCCGTCCTTCCGGCAGGTGCTCGACGCCGTCGCCGAGGCGTGGCGGGACCGGCGCGGCGAGGTCGAGGCCTCCGCGGCGGGGCTCGACGCGGCGCTCAGGGAGGCGGCCGCGGCGACATCCCCGGAGGTCCCGCTGACCTCGGACCTCCTCGCGCGGGCGGTCGACGAGCTCGGCCGCGCGGAGGACCGGCAGCACGGCGGGTTCGGCGGCGCGGCCAAGTTCCCCGTCGCACCGCTCCTCCTGGCGCTCATCGCGATGCGCACCTCCCCGCTGCTCGACGACGCCCACCGCGCGACCGCGGGCGGACTCGCCGACCGGGCCCTCGGCGCCATGCGGGGAAGCGCGCTCCGCGACCCGGTGGAGGGCGGGTTCTTCCGCTACGCCGTCCGGCGCGACTGGACCGAGCCGCACTACGAGCGGATGCTCACCGACAACGCGATGCTCCTGCGGGCGTACACCGAGGTCGGCGACCGGGACGTCGCGGCGGGTGTCATCGCGTTCCTCCGCGACGTGCTGCGGCGCCCGAGCGGGGCGTTCGGGTCGGCGCAGGACTCGGAGAGCGACGTCGACGGGGTGCGGAGCGAAGGCGGCTACTACGCGCTCGACGCCGACGCGCGCCGGGCGCAGCCGCAGCCCGGGGTCGATTCGAAGGTGCTCACCGGCTGGAACGGCCTCGCGATCGGGGCGCTCGCCGCCGCGGGGGTCCGGTTCGGCGAGCCCTCCTGGATCGCGCTCGCCGAAGCCGCCGCGGACGCGGTGCTCGCGGCGAACCGCCGGGGCGGCACGCTGCTGCGGGCGAGCCTCGACGGGCGTCCTTCCGACGCCGTCGCGACGCTCGAGGACCACGGCGCCCTCGCGAGCGGGCTGCTCGAGGTCGCGATCGCCGCCGGGCGCGTCGATCTGGCCGTGATCGCGCGGGAGCTCGTCGACGGGTGCCTGCGGCACGGCCGACTCGTCGCGCCGGCATCGGACCCCGTCCTCACCGCGCTCGGCGTCCCAGGCGGCTCCGACACGAGCGAGGGCGCCGCGCCCTCCGGGCCGAGCGCGATCGCCCGGGCCGCCTGGCTCCTGTTCCTCCTCACGGGTGACGGGGCCTACCGGGAGGCCGCGGCGGCCGGGATCGCGCCGCTCGTCGCGGCTGGCCTCGAGCGGCCGATCGGCTCGGGCGCCCCGCTCGCCCTCGCGGTCGCGATGGCCGCGCCGGTGCGCCAGGTGGTCGTCGTGGGGGAGGTCGGGGGTCCGCTCGCCCGTGCGGCCGCCGCCGTGCCGGCGGCGATCACCGCGGTCGTCGATGAGGCGACGGCGCGGGCCTTCGCGGCGGCCGGGTTCGAGCTGTTCGCGGGACGCACCACCGCGGACGGGCGCGCCGCCGCGTACGTCTGCGAGGACTTCGTCTGCCGGCTCCCGGTCACCGATCCGGCGGCGCTCGGCTGAGACCCGCTCGGAGGCGCGGCTGCCAGTCTGGGCCGATGCCCGACATCCCCCTCCTCGCCGGCCAGGACGGCGCCCGCATCCCGGCCATCGGCCTCGGCACCTACGACCTGCGCGGCGCGGACGGTGTCGCCGCGACCCGCACCGCGCTCGACGCGGGATACCGGCTGCTCGACACGGCCTTCAACTACGACAACGAGGGCGCCGTGGGGCGTGCGGTCGCGGAATCGGCCGTGCCGAGGGACACGATCGTGTACTCGACGAAGCTGCCCGGTCGCTACCACCGGCACGACCTCGCGCGGCGGGCGATCGAGGAGAGCCTCTTCCGCAGCGGGCTCGACCGTCTCGATCTCGTGCTGATCCACTGGCCCAACCCCCGCGTCGGGCTCTACGCGGAGGCCTGGCGGGCGCTCGTGGAGGCGCGGGCCGACGGCCTCGTGTCGATGATCGGCGTCTCCAACTTCCTCCCGGAGCACCTCGACCGGATCATCGGCGAGACCGGGGTGACGCCGGTCGTGAACCAGATCCTCGTGCACCCGTACACGCCGAACGACGCCCTGCGCGCGGCCAACGCCGAGCGCGGGATCCTCACCGAGGGGTACTCGCCGCTCGGGAAGCACACGGACCTGCTCGCCGATCCGGTCGTCACGAGGATCGCCGTCGCGCACGGGGTCTCGGCGCGCGTCGTGCTGCTCGCCTGGTCCGTCGCGATCGGTGTCATCCCGCTGCCCAAGTCGGCGAGCCCCGCGCGCCAGGCCGAGAACCTCGACGTCTTCGGTGTCGAGCTGTCCGCCGACGAGGTCGCGGCGCTCTCGGACCTGGGTCGCGCGGAGGGCGCCGATCCGAGGACCCACGAGGAGTTCTGAGGACGGTCCGGGCCCGATTCCGTAGCGTCCGCGCGCATCCGGTCGCTCGGCGCTGGGAGAACGCCCACTGCGCCTTCCTCCGGATCCGGCCGCGCTCCTAGCGTCCGAGCCATGACCCCTGCCCGGGGGTCACGGCGCCCCCGTCGGGGCGCCGACGCTCGTCCCTTGAGGAGCACCACCCCATGTTCGGAACCAGATTCCTCGGCCAGGTCGTCGATCGGAGCGCGGAGACCGCCGTCGACCGCCGCAAGCTCCTCACGATGGCCGGCATCGCCGGCGCAGGAGCCGGCGCGGCCGTCCTCGGCGCGGCGGCCCCCGCGTTCGCGGCCACCGATCACGACCGCGACCACGACCACGCGGGAGGGATCAACGACGGCTCGATCCTCAACTTCGCGCTCAACCTGGAGTACCTCGAGGCCGAGTTCTACCTCAGGGCCGCGACCGGGAGCGGCCTCCCCGATGACATGACGACGGGACGCTGCGACCGCGGCTGGGTCACCGGCGGGCACCGCGTGCCCTTCCGCACGAAGGCGCTGAGGAACATCGCGAACGAGATCGCGAAGGACGAGAAGGACCACGTCGCGTTCCTCCGGAGCGCGCTCGGCGGCGCGAAGGTGTCGCGGCCCTCGATCGATCTGCGGACCAGCTTCACCGCAGCCGCCACCGCGGCGGGCGTCATCAAGAAGGGGCAGACGTTCGACCCGTTCGCGAACGAGCAGAACTTCCTCCTCGGCGCGTTCCTGTTCGAGGACGTGGGCGTGACCGCGTACAAGGGCGCGGCGCCGCTCATCACGAGCAAGACCTATCTGGACGCCGCAGCCGGCATCCTCGCGGTCGAGGCGTACCACGGCGGCATCATCCGCAGCGCGCTGTACGCGGAGGGGTACGAGAACCCGAGCGTCTACGGGACGGTGCAGAAGCTGTCCGACGCCCGCGACCTGCTCGACGGCCCCGGCGACGACGACCAGGGCATCGGGAACCGCGACGTCTCGAACCTCGTCCCGGCCGACGGCAACAGCATCGCGTACAGCCGCACCCCGGGGCGGGTGCTCGACATCGTCTACCTCAACCTGTCCGGCAAGCCGGCCACGAAGGGCGGCTTCTACCCGCACGGGGTCAACGGCACGATCCACGTCAGCGCCTGAGCGCACGGCGCGGCCCGGCCGGTGTCCCGGCCGGGCCGCACCGCGTCAGGCGGTCACGTGCCACTGCCCGTCGCGCAGGCGGTTCGCCAGCACGAACGCGGCCGCGACGATCAGGAGACGGACGATCAGTCGCTTCATGCGCGTCACGCTACGTCCGGAGCCTTCGGCTCCGCCGAGCGGTGCGGTGTGTCAGCCGGACCGGTCTACTGCTCCCGGTGCGGGGTGGCGGTGAGCTCCACCGGCTGCTTGAGGGCGGCCAGCCTGGCCTCGATCTCGGACTGGGTGCCGAGGTCCTCGAGGCTCTCGAACTGCTTGTCGAGGCTGTCGGCGGCCAGCTCCTGCTGACCCAGCACCTTCGCCTCCTCGCGACGGACCTTCTCCTCGTAGCGGCCGAGCTCGCTCGTCGGATCCATGATGTCGATCGAGCGCATCGCGCCCATCACCTGCGTCTGCGCCGCGGCGGTCTTGGACCGGGCGACGAGCTCGTTGCGCTTCGCGCGCAGCTGGTCGAGCTTCGTCCGCATCCCGGAGACGCCCTCCTTGAGCTTGTCGACGACCTCCGTCTGCGAGGCGATCGTCGGCTCCGCGTCCTTCGCCTCCTTCTCGCTCTGCAGCTGCTTGCCGATCGCGACCTTCGCGAGGTTGTCGAACTTGTCGGCGTCGGCCGTGTTGCCGGCCGCGCGGAGCTCGTCCGCCTTGGTCGACGCGGCGAGGGCCTTGCGGCCCCAGTCGGCTGCCGCGTCGACGTCCTCCCTGTGGTCCTGCTCGAGCATGCGGAGGTTGCCGATCGTCTGCGCGACCGCGTCCTCCGCCTCCGCGATCGAGTTCGTGTAGTCCCGGACCAGCTGGTCCAGCATCTTCTCCGGATCCTCGGCCTGGTCGATGAGCGAGTTGATGTTCGCGCGGACCAGGGTCGAGATGCGGCCGAAGATCGACTGCTTCACCATGTGCGTTCCTTCCGTCGGGTTGTCGTGCCGTGCTCGTGTCCTGGGCGGGTCAGAACGAACCGCCTCCGCCGCCTCCGAAGCCGCCGCCGCCTCCGCCGCCGAAGCCGCCACCCCCGCCGCCGCCGAAGCCGCCGCCTCCGCCGCCCCAGCCGCCTCCGCCCCAGCCGCCGCCACGATCGCCGCCGGCGAGGATCCCGCCGAGGATCCCGCCGAGCACGGCCCCGCCGAAGGCGCCGTTGCCGCCTCCTCCGCCCCAGCCGCCTCCGCCCCAGCCGCCGTTCCGGAAGTCGTCGATGTACCGCTGCGCGTGGCCGATCGCGTCGTTCGCGAGGGAGAGCGCGTCCTGGGCGGCCGTGAGCGCCTCCACCGGGTCCGACTGCTGCAGGGCGTGCGCGCGGTCGAGCTCGCGCTGCGCCTCGCTGAGCCGGGTGCGGGCCTCGCTGCGCACGCCGCCCCGGCGGTTCTCGATGTACCGGCGGGCGTCCCGCACCGCCTGGTCGGCGGACTCGAGGGCGCGGGGCAGGGTCGCGACCGCGCGGCTCTGCCGCTGCTGCCGATCGCGCACGGGCGCCAGAGCCCGGTCCAGGCGCCCGTTCGCCTGCTCGACCGTGGACAGCCCGGCGGGCGGCGCCTGCAGATCGGCGGCGTCGAGCGCGGCCCGCGCAGCCGCGACCGCCGACACGAGCTCCTTGTCCTTCGACCCGGTGCGCTCCGCCTCCGCGATGTCCTTCCTCGTGTCCTCGACGGCGGCGTCGAGCTGCCGCTTCACGGCCATGAACTCGGCGGGAGCGGACACGATGCCATCGAGCAGCGACCCGGCCTGCGCGAGCGCCTGCTGAGCGCTGCGGAGGGCCACCGCCCCGCCGCCCGCGTTCGTGGCGCCTTCGCTGCCCGCGTCGCCGAGCGCGTGCCTGGCCAGCTTGAGGAGGTCGTCCGCCTGCTGCAGGTCGTCCGCGGCGCCGCGGACGGCGTCCGCGCCGAACCGGGTCCGGATGACCTCGAGCGCCTTCGCCGCCTCCGCCGATCTCGCCGTGAGCCGCTGCAAGGTGTCGGACGCGGCCGGGACGGCCGTCGGCAGCTGCTGCTCCAGCTTCCGGAGGTCGTCGAACGCGGACTTCTGGTCCGCGAGCACCTGCTCCGCCTCGGCGCAGAGCGCGATGATCCGCTCCGTCAGCTCCCGCTGCTGCGCCGGCGTCTCGGGCACGTCGTCGTCGAGCTGCTGCCGGATCCTGAACGCCTCCTGCGCCCGCTGCTTCGCGGCCGCGAGCGCGTCGCCGAACGGCTTCGCCGCGGCGTCGCCGAACTCCGCGACGGCGAACCCCAGCTCCTGGTCGCTCGTCGTCAGGTCGTCGTCGAGCGCGATGAGCGCGCGGCTCGCCTGCTGGTCCAGCGTCTTCTGATCGACGGGCGGTGGCCCGACCGCCGTGGCGCCGCCGCCCGCCGTGACCGCCTGCCTGGAGCGCCTGCGCAGGACCACGACGACGATGACGACGACGACGATGAGCGCGACGAGGAGGAACAGGGTGATGAAGCCGCTGCTGATGCCTCCGCCGCCGGACTGCGCCTGCTGGAGCCCCTTCGCGAACGCCGTCGCGCCACCGGCCCAGTCGTTCTGCTTGAAGCGCGGCACCAGGTCGTTCGTCGCGACCTGATCGAGGGCGGACCGGTCGAGCGGGAAGTCGTTCGAACGGGCGATGCCGTAGTTGCGGTCCTGGGTCGCGACCGCGAGCACCACGACCTTCGTGGACGAGTCGCTCTGCTGCGCCGTGGCGATCGCCCAGCTCTGCCGGTCCGTCGGGTTCTGGAACGTCTTGACGAAGACGATCCGCAGGTCCGACCCGGTCGACGAGTCGTACGACTCGATCGCGTTCCGCACCGTCGTCTGCTCGCTCGAGGACAGGACGCCGGCCTCGTCGACGAGCTGCTGCGACCCGAGCGCGACGGGCGACTCCGCCCAGGCCGCCGAGGCCCCTCCGATGGTGAGCAGCCCGGCGACGACGAGGCCGAGGGTCACGCGGTGCAGTCGCATCCGTTCCTCCTGGATCACCGGATCGTAGTGGGCGCGCCCGCGCACCGGATGTGCCGATGGTCTGCACCGGATGAAAGGATCGATGCGGACGAGGAGGTCGGTATGCGGTTCCCGGAGGGGTTCGTGCTCGGCAGTGCGACGGCGTCGTACCAGATCGAGGGGGCGGTGGCGGAGGACGGCAGGACGCCGTCGGTCTGGGACGTGTTCAGTCACACGCCCGGCCGCACGTACGGCGGCGACACGGGTGACGTCGCCGACGACCACTACCACCGGCTCGACGAGGACCTCGACCTGATGGCGTCGCTCGGGCTGCACGCCTACCGCTTCTCCGTCGCGTGGCCGCGGGTGGTGCCGGAGGGGCGGGGCGCCGTGAACCGGGCGGGCCTCGACTTCTACGGCCGGCTCGTGGACGGCCTGCTCGAGCGGGGCATCACCCCCGTCGCGACGCTGTACCACTGGGACCTGCCGCAGGTGCTCGAGGACCGCGGCGGCTGGCGCGTCCGGGAGACCGCGGAGGCGTTCGCCGAGTACGCGGGCGCGGTCGCCGAAGCCCTCGGCGACCGGGTCGACACCTGGACGACCCTCAACGAGCCGTGGTGCGCGGCGTTCCTCGGCTACGCCGCCGGCGTGCACGCCCCCGGCGCGACCGACCCGCTCGCCTCCCTCCGTGCCGCCCACCACCTGAACCTCGCCCACGGGCTCGGGGCGCAGGCGGTGCGGGCGGTGCTGCCGGACGCGAAGGTGTCGGTGACCCTGAACCTCCACGTGTTCCGGCCGGAGGGGGAGACCGGGCCCGAGGCGGCCCGCCGGCTCGACGCGGTCGGCAACCGCGTGTTCCTCGGCCCGATGCTCGAGGGCGCCTACCCGGCCGACCTGCTCGAGGACACCTCCGCGATCACGGACTGGTCGTTCGTGCAGGACGGCGATCTCGAGGCCATCCGGCAGCCGATCGACGTGCTGGGCGTGAACTACTACTCGACCTCGCACGTGCGGCTGCGCGATGCGCCCGCCGAGCCGGAGCCGTCGCCGTGGACCGGTGCCGACGTCGTCGAGGTGCTGCCGCCCGAGGGCCCGCTCACGGACATGGGCTGGAACATCGATCCCGCCGGTCTCACGGACCTGCTCGTCTCGCTCCACGAGACCTACCCGGACCTGCCGCTGATGGTCACCGAGAACGGAGCCGCGTTCCCGGACGTCGTGGAGGACGGGGCGGTGCACGACCGCGATCGGATCGACTACCTCCGCCGGCACCTCGCGGCCGCGCAGGACGCGATCGCGCGCGGCGCGGATCTGCGGGGCTACTTCGTGTGGTCGCTGATGGACAACTTCGAGTGGGCGCTCGGCTACTCGAAGCGGTTCGGCATCGTCCACGTCGACTACAACACGCTCGAACGCCTCCCGAAGGACAGCGCCCGCTGGTTCGCGGAGCTGATCCGCACGGGCGACCTCCCCGACGCCTGACTTTGCTCACGCTTCTGGACGCCGCAACGCCCCGGCGGCGTCCACAAGCGTGAGCAAACCCGGGGGTGTGGAGAACCGGAGGCGTGCATCCTGCCGCATGGGCACGATGCTCGCCATGGCCGAGCCCCGACCGCTTCCCGACGACCTGCAGCACCGAGCCTTCAGCCGCGCCGACGCCGAGCGCGCCGGCGTGGGGCAGGGACGGCTGCGGCGTCGGGACATCCGTCGGCCCTTCCACGGCGTGCAAATCGTCAGCTCCTTCGGCACGCTCCGCGAGCGCTGCACCGCGTACCGGGTCCGCATGAAGCCCGGTCAGTCCTTCAGCCACCAGACCGCCGTCCTGCTCCAGGGGCTGCCGCTCGCCCGCGCATTCGAGGAGGAGCTCGACCTGCACGTCGCGGTCGTGATGCCCGGCCGGGCTCCGACGACCCGTGGCGTGGTAGGGCATCGGATCCGCATCGCGCCGCCCGTCGTCGATCTCGGGGGACTGCCGGTCGTGCGGATGGACGAGGCGTGGGCGCAGATGGCGCCGCTCCTCGCCGTGGACGAGCTGATCGAGCTCGGTGACGCGGTGCTGTGGGCCGATCGCGAGCTGCTGGACGCGATGCGGGCCGCGGCGCACGTCCCGTATCGACCCGCAGGCGACCGGTTGCGGAAAGCGCTGCGTGAGATCCGTCGCGGGTGCGCCAGCCCCGGTGAGACGCGGGTCCGCCTCCTGCTCACCCGGGCGGGAATCCGAGAGCCGGAGCTGAATGCGGAGGTGTACCTGCCCGGCGAGGTCGTGCACCCCGACCTCATCTGGCGCGACCGCATGGTCGCCGTCGAGTACGAGGGTGGCGACCATCTCGAGCGCGAGCAGTTCCAGTACGACATCCAGCGGTACGAGCGGATGCGCGAGCACGGCTGGACCGTGATCCGGGTGACGGCGGACCAGCTCCGCGGGCCGCGGGCTTCGGCGCTCATCCGCCGGGTGAAGGCCCTCGTCGGCTGACTTCGCTCACGCTTCCGGACGCCGCAACGCCCCTGCGGCGTCCAGAAGCGTGAGCAAAGTGGGTCAGGAGGGGAGGAGGAGGCGGGCCAGCGGCGCCAGGAGGTCGCCGAGGGCGGCGGCCTCCGCCGTGGTGCACCACCGCAGCTCCTCGATCTCCGCGCGGGGCTCCACCGCGGCGGCCGCATCGGCGCTCAGGGGCAGACGGAACACCGCCGCCTCGAGCCGATGCCCCGGCTCGTTCGCCGCCTCGGTCGTGAACGGGCCGAGCGGGACGAGCGCCGCCTCGGGGACGTCGAGCCCCACCTCCTCGGCCAGCTCGCGGACCAGCGCGCCCGCGGGTGTCTCGCCCGGCTCGGGCTTGCCGCCCGCCTGCATGAACCGGTCGGTGCCGCGCTTCCGCACGAGGAGCTGCCGGTCCTCCGGGTCCGTGACGAGCGCCGCCACCACCCGGATCACCCGGTCGCTCACGCGCCCTCGAGGGCCGCGAGCAGCGGCTCGAGCGAGGACTCGAACCGGATCATGGCGGCCCCGCGCCCGGACAGGAAGCCCTGATCGACCATGTGCGTCACCAGCTCCCGCATGGGCGACCAGTAGCCCAGCACGTCGAGGAACCCGCACGGCTTCTCGTGGTAGCCGAGCATCGCCCACGACCACTGCTCGACGATCTCCTCGAGCGTCCCGGCGCCGCCGGGGAGCGCGACGAAGACGTCCGCGAGCTCGGCCATCATCGCCTTGCGCTCGGCCATCGTCTGCACGACGTGCAGCTGCGCCAGATCGGGGTGCGCGAGCTCGGGGCCGATCAGGGCCTCCGGGATCACCCCGATCACCGTGCCGCCCGCCGCCAGTGCTCCGTTCGCCACCGCCCCCATCAGTCCGGTGCCGCCCCCGCCGTAGACCACGGTCATGCCGCGTCCGGCGAGGTCGCGACCCACCGCGGCCGCGGCCTCCAGGTGCCTCGGGTCCACCCCGTCGCGCGCGCCGCAGAACACCGCCACCGCCTTGATCACCCGTTCCGTCACGCGGCGCATCGTAGGCGAGGTTCGTTTCGCGGCCCGGCGTCGGACCGGCCTGCCAGGCTGGTGGGGTGACGGGACGGCGGGCGGAGGCGGTCTACCTCGCCGGCGCCATCCCCGTCCGGCTCGTCACGAACGGCGCCGGGGTGGCGCTCGCGCTCGCGGCGGCGACCCGCCTCGACAGCGTCGCCGTCGGCGGCCTGCTGATCGCGGTGCTGAACGCCCCCAGCGTCGTCGCGGCGCCCGTGATCGGCGCCCTCACGGACGCGGTGCGGTCCCCGAAGCGCTTCATGCTCGCGGGCGCCGCGGTGCTCGCCGCGGCGCTCGCCCTCGCCGCCTTCGTCGGCACCGTGCCGCTCGCGGTCGTCGTGATCGCGCTCGCGGCCGGCGGCTGCGCGGTCCCCGTCTTCATCGGCGGCCTGTCCGCCTGGGTGGACGAGGCCATGCCGGGGGACCACGCAAGGGGCTTCGCGGTCGACGCCCTCAGCTACAACATCGCGGGCATCGCCGGCCCCGCGATCGTGGCAGGCATGAGCGCCCTGCTCACCGCGACCGGCGCGCTGCTCGCGCTCGCGGGCGTGATGCTCGTCGGCGGCCTGCTGCTGCAGTTGCTCCCGATCTCCGGCCGCGGCGGTGCCGCCGATCCCCGCTCGCTCGTGCGCGGCGTGGCGAGGGCGACCCGGCACCTCGTGACGCACGGTCCGCTCGCCCGGGTCGTGGTGGCGGGCGCGATCGTGCAGCTGGGCGGGGGCATGATGCCGGTCGTCGCCGTGCTGCTCGCCGTGCATCGCGGGCTCCCGCAGAGCGCGGGCGGTCTGCTGCTCACCGCGTTCTCGATCGGCGGCGTCGGGGGCGCGCTGCTCGTCGCGGTCCCCGCGGTCACGGCCCGCATCGCCGTCGTGCCGCCGCGGCGGATGATGGCCGTGAGCTTCGCCGCGACCGGGGTCCTCACCCTGCTCGCCGCGCTCAGCCCGACCTTCCTGCTCGCGGCGATCGCGCTCGGGGCCTCCGGGCTCCCGGACGCCACCGGCGTCGCGTCGATGCTGCGGCTGCGGCAGGAGGAGAGCCCGCCCGACGTGCGGGCGCAGGTGTTCGTGGTCGCCGCGGGCACCCGTGCGGTCACCGCGGCCATCGGTGCCGCGGTCGCGGGCGCGGTGTCGGGGCTCGACCCGTCGCTGCTGCTCGGCCTCGTCGCCGTGCCGTGGCTCGCCGCCGCGCCGATCCTGCTGCTGCACCTCCGCCGGCCGCGGGACGGGGCGGAGCAGGCGGCTACGCCGGCCGGATGACGCGGGCCCGCAGCAGCAGCACGTAGAGCCGGCAGCCGAGGCAGAACCCGAACACCGCGTTGAGGAACGCGGCCGCGAACGCCAGCGCGGCGCACACGACGAGGGCGGGGAGGACGCCGAAGGCGCCGAGCGCGACCCCGACGAACGAGATGACGAAGCCGACCCCCTGCGCGAACGTCGGCGGTGCGGCGTCCTCCAGCTCGGCGGGCGGCCCGAGTCGGGGCCGCACCGCGGCGCGGAACAGCAGCCCGTACGGATGCCGCCCGATCCCGGCGAACGCGCCCCAGGCGAACAGGAGGCAGATCGCCGCGAGCAGCACCGTCGCCGCGACGCCCCTGCCGGTGAGGGCGAGGAACAGGTCGACGAGCAGCAGCACCGCGGTGATGCCCGCGCCGAAGCGGGGGCCCCGAGGATCGAGCGGGGGACGATCAGTGGACACGGGAGCCTCCCAGGACGGTCTCGAGCTCGGTCTCGAGCGCCTCCGGCCGCGGTGCGCCGCCGATGCGCGCCCGGACGCGGTGTCCCGCGTCGAGGAGCAGGGTGGTGGGGGTCTGGAGCACGCCGAAGCGGTCGGCGACCTCCGGATGGCGGGCGAGGTCCACCTCGAGGTGCTCGACGCCCTCGTGCCGGCCTGCGACGCCGCGGAGCAGGCGGGCCGTGCCGGGGCACTGCGCGCACGTGGGCGTGGAGAACTGGACGAGGGTCGCGCGCGTCCCGAACGGCGCCACCCCGCCGAGGTCCGCGGGCGCGATGCGCTCCGCCGAGCCGGCCACGGCGCGCCCCGCACGGGCGCGGAGCACCACGCCGACGGCCGTGGTCAGCGCCACGAGCACGACGAGCACGAGCAGGGCGAGCAGCGGGGACACGGCGTCCACGGTACGGACCCCGCGGCGCGCGTCCCGCCTCCATGACGCTCCATGACGGGCGCCCGTAGCCTGCGGGCATGCAGGCGAGCAGCACGAGGGGGTGCGCGTGACCGCGCTGGCCGGCCCGGTGGCGGCCCGCGCCGAGCGGCCGGTGCTCGCCGTCGACCGGCGGCGGCTCCGGCGCCGTCGAGCGCTGCGCCGCGGTGCGGGCACGGGCATCCAGGCGGCCCTGATCGTGCTCTGGTGCCTGCTGCCCGTCTACTGGATGGTCGCCGCGTCCCTCCGGCAGCCGGGCGAGGTGTACTCGACGTCGCCGTTCCCCGCGGACCCGACGCTCGCGAACTACGTCGACGCCTTCGATCCGTACGCGCTGCTGCTGCCCGGCCTCGTCCACAGCTTCGGGATCGCGGCGCTCGTCACCGGCATCGTGCTCGTGCTCGGCGTGTCGGGCGGCTACGCGCTCGCCCGCTTCCGGTTCCCCGGCCGGGGCGTCGTGACCGGTGCGGTGCTCGCCGCCTCGATGCTCCCGGGGGTCACGCTCCTCACCCCGCTCTTCGCCTTCTTCTCGACGATCGGCTGGGCGAGCACGTTCCAGGCGCTGATCATCCCGTACATCGCGCTCTCGATGCCGTTCGCGGCATACACGCTGCAGATCTTCCTGCGGGACCTGCCGTGGGAGCTCGAGGAGGCGGCGCGCGTCGACGGCTGCAGCCGGTCGCGGGCGTTCGTGTCGGTGATGCTGCCGCTCATGGCGCCCGCGGTCGTGACCGTCGCGCTGCTGACGTTCATCGCGAACTGGAACGAGTACCTCGTCGCATCGGTGCTGTCGGTCCAGCCGACCATCACGGTCACGGTCGTCGTGGCGAACTTCAGCGCCGAGCTCACCGGCGGTGGCGCGACCATGGCGGCCGGGGTGGTGGCCGCCGGCCCCCTCGTGCTGCTCGTGCTGCTCTTCCAGCGCCGGATCACGTCGGGCCTCACCGCGGGCTCCGTGAAGGGCTGATCGCCCCGGCCTCCCGGCCGGCGTGGCAGGGTCGAGGTCACCTGACCCTCGAGGAGGAGCGTTGGACGCGGATGTCGTGGTGGTCGGAGGCGGCCTCGCCGGGCTCGTCGCGTGCGCCGAGCTCACCGCCGCGGGGCGGCGGGTGGTGCTGATCGAGCAGGAGAGCGCCGCGAACCTCGGCGGTCAGGCGTACTGGTCGTTCGGGGGCCTGTTCCTCGTGGACAGCCCCGAGCAGCGCCGGTGGGGCATCCGGGACTCGGCGGAGCTGGCCTGGCAGGACTGGCGGGGCAGCGCGCAGTGGGACCGGCTCGAGGACGAGGACCGGTGGGGCGCCGCCTGGGGCGAGGCCTACGTCGCGTTCGCGGCGGGGGAGAAGCGGGACTGGCTGCGTCGGCAGGGGATCCGGCTCACGCCGCTCGTCGGGTGGGCCGAGCGCGGCGACGGCCGCGCGGGCGGCCACGGCAACTCCGTGCCCCGCTTCCATCTGCCGTGGGGCACCGGGACGGGCGTGTCCGGGCCGTTCGCCGCACGGGCGCTGGCGGCCGCGGAGGCGGGCCTGCTCGAGCTGCGGTTCCGGCACCGCGTCGACGGCCTGCTCGTGCAGGACGGCGCCGTGGTCGGGGTGCGCGGCGCGGTGCTCGCGCCCGACGACGCGCCCCGAGGCGTCGCGTCGAACCGGGACGTCGTCGGGGAGTTCAGCTGCACCGCGCAGGCCGTGGTGCTCGCGAGCGGCGGCATCGGCGCGGACCACGACCTCGTGCGAGCCATGTGGCCCGAGCGGCTCGGCACGCCGCCCAGCCGGATGCTGACCGGCGTGCCCGCGCACGTCGACGGCCGCGTGCTCGGCATCGCGGAGGCCGCAGGGGCGCGGGTCGTCAACAAGGACCGCATGTGGCACTACACGGAGGGGGTCGCGAACTGGGACCCGATCTGGGCCGGCCACGGCATCCGGATCCTGCCCGGCCCGTCGTCGATGTGGTTCGACGCGCTCGGGCGCCGGTTGCCCGCGCCGGGGCTGCCCGGGCACGACACGCTCGGCACGCTGCGCCTCCTGCGCACCGATCCCGACATCGCCGGGTTCGACCACTCCTGGTTCGTGGCGTCGCAGCGCATCGTCGAGAAGGAGTTCGCACTCTCCGGCTCGGAGCAGAACCCCGACCTGACCGGCAGGGACCGGCGGATGCTGCTGCGCACGCGGCTCGGGCGCGGGCCGACGCCGCCGGTCGCGGCCTTCGAGCGGCACGGCGCCGACTTCGTGGTCGCGGACGATCTGCGCTCGCTCGTGGCGGGGATGAACCGCATCGCCCCGGAGGCGCCGCTCGAGCTCGGGCCGCTCGAGCGGCAGATCCGGGAGCGTGACGCCGAGCTCGCCAACCCGTTCACGAAGGACCTGCAGCTGCACAGCATCCACAACGCGCGCCGCGCGCTGAGCGACCGGTTCACCCGGGTCGCGACCCCGCACCGCATCCTCGACCCGGCTGCCGGCCCGCTCGTCGCGGTCAAGCTGCACGTGCTCACCCGGAAGACGCTCGGCGGCATCCAGACCGACCTCGACGGCCGCGTGCGCGGCGCGGACGGGGCCGTGCTGCCCGGCCTGTACGCGGCGGGGGAGGCGGCCGGCTTCGGCGGCGGCGGCGCGCACGGCTACAACGCGCTCGAGGGCACGTTCCTCGGCGGCTGCCTGTTCACGGGGCGCGTGGTGGGCAGGAGCCTGGCCGCGGCGCTCTGACACCCGGACGCCGCAGCGGGCGCGGACCTCCCGCCGACGGCGACGCACCGCTATGGTGCGGGAGTTGGACGACCGTCCAACTCCGTGACCAGGAGGCGCCATGCGGCGGATCGCGGTGCAGGAGCGGCGCGCGACGCTGCTCGCCGCCGCGCTGCGGGTGATCGCGAGGGACGGGATCGGCCGTGCCTCGACCCGCGCCATCACGGCCGAGGCCGGCATGCCGACCGCGAGCTTCCACTACGTCTTCGACTCCTACGACGACATGGTCGAGCAGCTCGTCGCGTCGATCCTCGCCACGCAGACGACGGCGGTCGCCGAGGCCGTGGTCGAGGCGGCGGGGCTCCGCGAGTACGTCGTCGGCGCGCTGCTGGGCTGGCTGGACCGGGCGGAGGCGGATGCGGAGGCCGAGCTCGCGCTGCTCGACATCGTCGCCTGGAGCCGCTCAGCGCCCGCCCTGCGGCACCTCGCCGTCGCGGTCTACGAGCAGTACGCCGCCGCGATCGCCTCGTTCGTCGAGGCCGCGGAGGCGCGCTTCGGCGCCCGCTGGAGAATCCCCTCCTGCGACGTCGCCCGGTTCGTGCTCGTGCTCACCGACGGGGTGGCCGCCAGGTGGTCCGTCGACCGCGACATCCCCGCAGCGCGCCGCGCGCTCGCCGTGGGCGCCCAGGCGCTCATGGCCCTCACCGCGGAGGTCGTCGCATGATCGCCGTCGAGCCGCGCACCAGGGTCGGTGCCTCCTGGGTGACGGGCTTCGCGCTGGCCTGGCTCGGGGTGTGGCTCGCGCAGCTCACGGTGATCCAGTTGCTCCTGCCCGATCAGGTCGCGGCACTCGGCGCCGCGCACGGCTTCATCGACACGATCGTCCGGTTCGGCTGGATCTCCGCCGTCGCCGGCGTCGCCGCGCTCGTCGCGTTCCCGGTCGTCGGTGCGCTGTCCGACGCCACGGTCTCCCGGTTCGGCCGCCGTCGCCCGTGGATCGCGCTCGGCACCGCGGCGTTCGCGGCGGGCCTGCTGCTGCTGGGCGCCCAGCACAGCGCGATCGGGGTCGGCGTCGCCTGGTCGATCGCGCTCGCGGGCTTCGCCGCGGTGTCGTCCGCGCTCACCGCGCTGATCGCCGACCAGGTGCCGGTCGGCCAGCGCGGGCTCGTCTCCGCCTTCGTCTCCGTGCCGCAGGCGGCGGGGACGATCCTCGGGCTCGTGCTGGTGGAGGCGCTCGCGCTCAGCCGCTTCGGCTCCTACGCCCTCGTCGCGGTCGTGCTCGTGGTGCTGGTGCTGCCGCTCCTCGTGCGCCTGCCCGACCCGCCCGCGACCACGGCGTCCCCGCGGCTCCGCATCGGCGGCATGGTCGCCTCCCTCTGGATCGACCCGCGGACGCACCCCGACTTCGCGTGGACGCTCGCGGGCAGGCTGCTCGTGAACCTCGGCAACGCGCTCGGCACCAGCCTGCTGCTCTACTTCCTCGCCGACGGCCTCCACGACCGGCAGGCCGCGAACGACCTGATCCCGCTCGTCCTCGTGTACCTCGTCGCGCTGATCGTCGCCAGCCTGCTGGCCGGGCGGGCGAGCGACCGGAGCGGCCGGCGCCGGGTCTTCGTCGCGGGCGCGGCCGTGCTGCAGGCCCTCGCCGGCCTGCTGCTCGCCCTCGTGCCGGCGTACGGGGCCGCGCTGGTCGGCGCGGCATTGCTCGGTGCCGGGTACGGGGTCTTCCTCGCGGTCGATCAGGCGCTCGCCACCCAGGTGCTGCCGGATCCGGCGGACCGGGGCAAGGACCTCGGCATCATGAACGTCGCGCTCGCGGTGCCCCAGGCGTTCGGACCGATCGTCGGCGCCGCGCTGATCGCGCTCTCCGGCGGCTTCGCGGCGCTGTTCGTGGGCGCCGGGGTGCTCTCGGCGCTCGGCGCGCTCTCCGTCGCCCGCGTGCGAGGTGTCGCGTGATCGCGCTCGACCCGCCGCAGGCGACCCCGTGGACCGATCCGGCCCGGTTCTGGCCGGGCGTGCTCGCGGCGACCGCCGCTCTCGACGCGCCGTTCGGCGTGCTCGAGCTCGACGCGCTCGCCTTCAACGCGCACGACCTCGTGCGGCGCGCTGCTGGCAGGCCGATCCGGCTCGCGACGAAGTCGCTCCGCGTCCGGGAGGCGATCGAGTCCGTCCTCGCGCTGCCCGGCTGGCGCGGGGTGCTCGCCTACTCCCTCCGCGAGGCGCTCCGGCTCTCCACGACGATCGACGACATCGTGCTCGGCTACCCCACGGTCGACCGCGCGGCGATCGCGGCGCTCGCCGCCGACGAGCGCGCCGCGGCCCGGATCACCCTGATGGTCGACTCGGTCGCCCAGCTCGACCTCGTCGACGCGGTCGTGCACCCCGCCGCCCGCCCGGTGCTGCGGGTCGCGCTCGATCTCGACATGAGCATCGACCTGCCGGTGCTCGGCCACCTCGGCGTGCGGCGCTCGCCCCTCCGGGACGCCGCCGCGGCCATCGCGCTCGGGCAGGAGATCGCGATGCGGCCGGGGTTCCGGCTCGTCGGCCTCATGGGCTACGAGGCGCAGATCGCCGGCGTCGTCGACCGGTACGGGGCGAACCGCGTCTACGAGCGGGTCATCGCGGGCGTCAAGCGCCGGTCGGCGCAGGAGGCGTTCGCGCGCCGCGAGCAGGCGGTCGCCGGGCTGCGCCCGATCGCGGACCTCGAGTTCGTGAACGGCGGCGGCACCGGCTCGATCGAGGCGACGATCGACGACGGCTCGGTGACCGAGCTGACCGCGGGCAGCGGGCTGTTCGGCGGCCACCTGTTCGACCGGTACCTGGCGTTCCGGCCGGCCCCGGCCGCGTCCTTCGTCCTCGCGGTCGTCCGGACGCCCGCGCGCGGGATCGCGACGCTCGAGGGTGGCGGGTGGATCGCCTCCGGCCCGATCGGGCCCGACCGTCGGCCGCTGCCCGTCTGGCCGGAGGGACTCGCGTACGAGCCGCGCGAGCAGGCGGGGGAGGTGCAGACCCCGGTGCGGGGCGGCGCCCTCCGCGTGGGCGACCGGGTCGTGCTGCGGCACACGAAGTCGGGTGAGGCCGCGGAGCGGCTCGCCCGGTACCACCTCGTGCGGGCGGGGCGGCTGGAGGGGGCGTGGGCCACCTACCGGGGCGAGGGGGAGACCTACACGTGAGCGAGCGCACCTGGACGAACTGGGGCAGGACGAGCCGGTCGACGCCGGCGGAGGTCGTCCGGCCCCGGTCCGCGGACGGCGTCGCACGGGCCATGCGGCGCGCATCCGATCGCGGTCTCGCCGTCCGGCCGGTCGGGTCGGCGCACAGCTTCACGGCGCTCGCGCGCACCGAGGGGATGCTGCTCGAGACCCGCGGGCTCGCGGGGCTGCGCGGTCTCGACCGCGACCGCGGCCGGATCACGGTGGGCGGCGGCACCACCATCGCGGCCGCCGCGCGGCTCGCCGACCGCTTCGGCCTCGCGTTCGAGAACCTCGGCGACATCGACCGGCAGACGATCGCGGGCGCGATCGCCACGGGGACGCACGGGACGGGCGCCGCGTTCGGGCCGATCGCCTCCCGGGTCGTCGGGCTGCAGCTGGTGACGCCCGCCGGCGAGGTGCTCGACCTCGGCGAGGACGACCCGCTGCTGCCCGCCGCGCGCGTGTCGCTCGGCGCGCTCGGCGTCGTCACCGCCGTGACGCTGCAGTGCGTCCCGGCGTTCGGGCTGGCGGCCGAGGAGCGCGCGGAGCCGCTCGAGTCCGTCGTGGCGGGGTTCGGCGACCGGGTCGCGGCGGCCGACCACGTCGAGTTCTACTGGTTCCCGGGCACGCGGCTCGCGCTGACGAAGACGAACACCCGCATCCCGCTGGAGGAGGTGGGGCCGCGCGGCTCGCGCCTCCGCCGCCTGGTGGACGACGAGCTGGTGTCGAACGGGCTGTTCGAGCTCACCTGCAGGGCGGGACGCCGCGCGCCTGCGCTCGTGCCGACGATCAACCGGATCGCGGCGCGGACCGTCGCCGAGCGGCGCTACACCGCACCGTCGCACGACGTGTTCACCTCCCCGCGGCGGGTGCGGTTCGCGGAGTCGGAGTGGGCGGTGCCGCTCGAGGTGCTGCCGGAGGCGTTCGAGGCGTTCCGGTCGGCGCTGCGACGCAGGGGGTTGCGGGTCTCCTTCCCGGTCGAGGTGCGCGCGGCGGCGGCCGACGACTCCGCCTGGCTCAGCACCTCCTTCGGCCGGCCGACGGGCTACATCGCCGTGCACTGCTACCACCGGGATGTGCGGCGCGAGTACTTCCGGCTCGCGGAGCGCGTCTTCCGCGGCTTCGACGGGCGTCCGCACTGGGGCAAGCTGCACACGCGGGACGCGGCGGACCTGCGGACGCGCTACCCGCGCTTCGACGACTTCCTCGCCGTCCGACGCCGGCTCGACCCCGGCGGCCTGCTCCGCAACGCGCACCTCGACCGCGTGCTCGGCTAGCGCAGGCGGGTCGGGGAGGCGACCGTGGCGCCCGCTGCGGCGAGCGCGGAGGCGCCGAGGACCGCGATCGTCGCCCCGCCGCTACCCGCCGCACCAGCGAGCACGCCCGCGACCGCCGTCCCGGCGCCGATCCCGACGCCGAAGGCGCTGATCACCCACCCGTTCGCCTCCGTCAGGGCCCCCTCCGGGGTCGCCCGCGCCGTGATCGAGAACACCTGCGTGAGCAGCGGAGGGAGGGTCAGGCCGGCGACGTAGGCGCCGACCAGCCACAGCACGGGCGTCAGCCCGAACACCGAGGTCGGCAGGTAGAGCGCGGCCAGCAGCAGGAGGAGGACCCGCAGCGACCGCTCCGGCGCCGAGCGCAGCGGGAAGCGGGCGACGAGGAGCGCCCCCGTCAGCGCGCCTCCTGCGTTGAACGCGAGCGCCCAGCCGTTCAGCGCCGGGACGCCGCCGAGGGTCGCGAGCCGCGCGGCGCTGATCGTGAGGACGCCGATCGGCAGCCCGGCCGTCACCTGCGCGACCAGCAGGGTCCGCACGGCCCGCGTGCGGAGCGCCGAAGGGTGGTCGCCGGCGTGCGCGGCCGGAGCCGGGACGGGACGGAGGAGCCGGTGCGCGCAGAACAGCCCGGTGCCGACGAGCCCGGCGGCCGCCATGACGAGCACGCCGCCCGTCGCGCCGAACGCCGCGGCCGCCCCCACCGCGAGCAGTGGGCCGAGGATGAAGAGCACCTCCTGCGCCGCCGCATCGGCGCTGAAGAGCCGGGCGAGGGACCGGCCGCCGGCGATCCTGGGCCACAGGCTGCGGAGCGTCGGCTCGAGCGGCGGGAACGCGAAGCCCGCGACGAGACTGCAGGCGAACGCGGCCGCCGGGACGGCCGTCACGAGCGCCGCGAGCCCGAGCAGCGCCGCGGTCGAGAGGGCCGCGGCGCCGACCAGCACCGCGCGTGGCCGGCCGGAGCGGTCCACCATCCGCCCGAGCAGCGGCGTGCCGACCGTCGACGCGATCACGTAACCGCCGCTCAACGCGCCGGCGAACGCGTAGCCGCCCCCGCTGTCCACGACGATGCGGACGAGCGCAAGCGCGCTCATCGCCTGCGGCAACCGGCCGAGCAGCGAGGTGGCGAGCAGCGAGGTGATGAGCCGGGGCGGTGCGGCGGTCGTCTCGGGGGCTCCGGTCACGCGTCGAGCCTCGCAGGTCCGGTCCGCGCCGCCCGGGAGCTCTGGTAGACACGTCGCACGAGGACGGGAGGCGCGATGGTCGGTCGCCGGGCGCACGGGCAGCTGAAGACCACGGTGCTCGCCCTGCTGCGGGACGCCGACGCCCCCGTCTCCGCGCGCATGCTCCTCGAGCGCTGGCCGGGCGACGAGCCGCGACCCGCGTTCACCACGGTCATCACGGTGCTCACGCGACTGCAGCAGGCCGGAGCCGTCGAGCGGATCGACGGCGCGGAGGCGCGCTTCCGGGTGCGGCAGGTGGCGGGAGGCGTCGCCGCCGAGACGATGCTCGCCGCCCTGCTCGAATCCTCGGACCGCAGCGCCGCGCTCCTGTCCTTCGCCGGGCAGCTCACCGACGCCGACCTCGCGGTGCTGCGGCGCGCCGTCGCCGACGGCGCCCCGTGATCCCGCTCGTCGTCCTGCTCGCGCTCGCGGCGGTCTGCGTGCTCGGTGCGCCCCGGCTGCTCCGGGTGGAGGGCGCCGGTGTGCGCCGTCCGCGCCTACTGCTCGCGGCCTGGATCGCGACGTTCCTGCTGGGGGCCGCCGCCATCCTCGGCAGCCTGCTGTGGAGCGTGATGCTCGCGCTCGCAGCGCGCACGCAGCCGCTCGACCTCGGCTGGGTCGCCGGGCTCGTCGCGTGGACCGCGCTCGCCGCCACCGGGGGCGCCGCGGCCCTCGTGCTGACGAGGGCCGAGCCGATCCGGGCGCGACGGGACGCCACGACACGGGACCTCGATCTGCTCGCCGCGACGTGCACCGAGCGGATCGACCGGATCGGGCAGGTGCCCGTGCTGGTCGTCCGCTCCGCCAGGCCGCTCGCGTTCAGCTCGACCTGCGACGGCGGCCGCGTCGTCGTCACCTCCGGCCTCGTGGCGGTCCTGACCCCCGGGGAGCTGCGCGCGGTGCTCGAGCACGAGCGCGCCCACCTCAGCGGGCGGCACGACCTCCTCCTGCTCCTCGCCCGGCTCAACCGCGCGTGCGTACCCGCCCTCTTCGGCGCCCGGGCGTTCGACACCGCGGTGCACGTGCTCGTCGAGCTCGCCGCGGACGACGCCGCGGCCAGACGGTGCGGCGCCGAGGTGCTCGCGAGCGCGCTGCGCACCACGGCCCGGCTGGAGCCGAACGAGTGGGCTGAGATCCGCGCCGCCCGGCTGAGCGAGCCGGTCACGGCCCGGAGACCGACCGGGATGGGGACGGCGACTCTCTACAAACTGTAGAGTTCCGGTATGGGGCCGGCGGCGTGACGATGGGCACGCCCTCGACGGCCGCGGTCGCGTCCGTGCTCTTCGCCCTGCTCGCGCTCTGGTACGCGGGCCGGGTCGTCGTGGCGCGCGACGCACCCGATCGCGTCTCGAACCTCGTCCACCTGCTCATGAGCGCGGCGATGGTCGCGATGCCGTGGCCGTGGGCCGCCCCCGCCCTGCCGCAGGTCGTGGTCTTCTCGGCCGGGGCGTTCTGGTACGTCGGGGTCGCCCTCTTCCGGCCCGCGGCCGACGCGCAGCTCGGCGTCGGGCACGGCGCTCACGGCGGGGTGGCCGGCCTCTGGTACCACGCCGGGATGCTGCTCGCGATGGTGTGGATGGCCGTCGCGATGATCCCGAGCGCGCCGGGCGGCACGGCGGCCATGGGCTCCATGACCGGTATGACCGCCATGACCGCGATGACCGCCGCGCCGGCGGCCGCGATGACCGGGTGGGCGCCGTGGGCGCTCGCGGTCTCGATCGCGCTCGGCACGGCGTTCGGAGGCGCCGCCGTCGTGCTGCTCGTGTTGCTCGTCCGGGAGGCGGCCGGCGTCGCCCACCGCGTGGCGGTCGCGGACCTCGCGGCCTCCGCGGCGATGGCCGCAGGCATGTCCTACGCCTTCCTCGTCCTGATGACCTGATGCAAGGAGATCCCGTGTCCCGCTCCACCCCCTCCCGCCGCCACGGCGCCAGGATCGCCGCCGGGCTGCTGCTCGCGGTCGGCGCCGTCCTCGTCTCGGCCACCGCCGCGTCCGCGCACGTCGAGGTGTCCGGCACCGATGCGACGCGGGGCGGCTACGGCGTGCTGACGTTCCGGGTGCCGACCGAGTCGGCGACGGCCGCCACGACCGGGATCGCGATCACGTTCCCGACGGGCACGCCGATCGCCTCCGCGAGCATCCAGCCGGTCGCGGGCTGGACCGCGACGGTGTCGACGGAGCGGCTCGCGAAGCCGATCACGACCGACGACGGCACGGTGACCACCGCCGTGTCGAGGATCGACTGGAAGGCCGACTCCGCGGGGGCGGCGATCGAGCCGGGGCAGTTCCAGGAGTTCGCGGTCGCCGCCGGGCCGCTGCCGGACACCGCGCAGGTGCGCTTCCCGACCCTGCAGACCTACAGCGACGGGACGACGGTGAACTGGAACGAGGTGAAGACCGGGACCGCGGAGCCCACGCATCCGGCGCCCGTCCTCGAGCTCGCCGCGCCGGCCGCCGCGACCGGGCCCACGGTGTCCGCGTCCGGCACGACCGCGACGACGAGCCCGGGCGACGGCGCCGGACTCGTGGTGGGGATCGTCGGGATCGTCATCGCCGTCGTCGCGCTGCTCGTCGCGATCGTCGCCGTGCTGCGCGGCTCGCCGCGTCGGGCGGCGTGAGCGCGGCCACGGCCGCCAGGTCGCCCGCGTGGCGGCGGCTGCTCCCGGCGCTCCTCCTCGCGGTCGCGGCGGTCCTCCTCCTGCCCCCGGCCGCGGCGTCCGCGCACGCGGTGCTCGTGTCGAGCGACCCGGCCGACGGGGCCCGGGTCGAGCGGGCACCGGCGGCCGTGCGGCTCGTGTTCGACGAGGCGGTCACGCTGCCGCCCGGCGCGACCGCGGTGCTCTCCTCCACCGGGGCGCGCGTCGACGCGGGCGGCCCGCGCGAGGCCGGCGACACCGTGATCGTCCCGCTGCAGGCGGCGGTGCCTGCCGGGGTCTACAGCGTCTCCTGGCGCGTGGTCTCCGCGGACGGCCACGTGGTCGCCGGCTCGATCCGGTTCGGGGTGCGCCGCGACGTCGCCGCGGTCGCGGGGCCGGTGACGACCGCATCGCCCCTGGACGGCGCGAACGCGGCGGCGACCGGCGCGCTGTACCTCGGGCTCGCCGCCGGGCTCGGCGCGCCCTGGGCCGCGTCCGCCTTCTGGCCGTCGGTCCTCCGGCGCCGTCGGACGAGGCGCATCGCCGCCGCCGGCCTCGCCGTCGCCGCCGTCGCGACGCTCGCCGACCTGCTGCTGCGCGGACCCCGCGCGGCGGGCGCCGGCTGGAGCGGCGTCCTCCGGTTCGAGGATCTCGGCCCGACGCTCGCGAGCGTCCAGGGGCTCGTGCTGCTCGCGCGGCTGCTGCTCCTCGCCGTCCTCGCTGCGCTCCGGCTGGCCGGACCGCGGCGGAGGACGGGCTCGGCGGCCCTCGTCGCCGCTGCACTCGTACTCGTCACGGTCGCGCTCCTCGGGCACGCCGCCGACGGCGCGGTCGCCCTGCTGCTGCCGGCCGCGGTGCTGCACCTCGCGGCGATGGTGCTCTGGCTCGGCGGCCTCCTCGTGGTGGTGGCCGTCGTGCTGCCGCGGCTCAGGAGGCGTCCCGCCGCGGCGCTGCGGGTGCTCAGGCGGTGGTCGCTGGCGGCGTTCACCTGCATCGGCGTCCTCGTCGTGACGGGGGAGGTCCAGGCGTTCCCCGTCGTCGCGCCGCTCGACGCGCTCTGGCGCACCGGCTACGGCCGCCTCCTGCTGCTCAAGCTCGCGCTCGTGGTCGCGGTGATCGTGGTGGCCGCCGCGTCCCAGCGGGTCGTCGCCGGGCGAGCCGCGTCCGCGGCCGCGCGGCTCCGGACCGTCGTCGCGATCGAGGTCGTCGGCGTGATCGCCGTGCTCGGCGTGACCGGCGTGCTCACCGGCACGGCGACCGCGGCCGAGACCTACGGGCCGCCCGTCACGCGTTCCGCGGCGATCGGCGCCGACCGGCTCGTGGTCGACGTCGGGAGCACCCGCCGCGGCGCCGCGGTCATCCGGGTGCGCGCCGTCGACGGACGCGAGCCGGTGCGCCTGCAGACCCTCACCGGCACGCTCAGCACACCGGGGATCGCGGCGCTCGACGTCGCCTTCCGACGGGACGGCACCGGCTGGCGCAGCACCGACGCGACGCTGCCGCTCGCCGGGGAGTGGACCCTCCAGCTCGATGCCCAGCGCTCGACCGCCTCCGCCTACGCCGCGGAGGTGTCCTGGCCGGTCTGGTGATGCGGCCGCGGCGGTGGGGCCGGGTGCGTCAGCCCTGGTGCGGGGTGAAGTTCCGGAGGCGGAGGCTGTTCGTCACGACCAGCACCGACGACAGGGCCATCGCGGCGGCCGCGATGAGCGGGTTGAGCAGGCCGGAGGCGGCGAGCGGGATCGCGGCGATGTTGTAGCCGAACGCCCAGATCAGGTTGCCGCGGATCGTGCCGAGCATCCGCCGCGCGAGCGCGACCGCGTCCGGCACGGCGCGCAGGTCGTCCCGGACGAGGATCACGTCCGCGGACTTCATCGCGATGTCGGTGCCGGTGACGATCGCCATCCCGAGGTCAGCGGAGGCGAGCGCCGCGGCGTCGTTGATGCCGTCGCCGACCATCGCGACCCTGCGCCCCTGCCGCTGGAGGTCCGCCACCACGGCGGCCTTGTCCGCGGGCAGCACCTCCGCGATCGTCTCGTCGAAGCCGAGCACGGCCCCGACCGCGGCAGCGGCGCGTGCGGTGTCGCCGGTGAGCAGCACGGTGCGCAAGCCCATCGCCTTCAGCTGGGCGACGGCCTCGCGGGCCGTCGCCTTCACGTCGTCGGCCAGTCCGAGCACCCCGGCCGCCTCGCCGTCGACGGCGACCAGCACGAGCGTGCGGCCCTCGGACTCGAGCTCGGCGACGACCGTCTCGAGCGCCTCCGGGATCGGGACGCCCTGCTCCGCGAGGAGACGCCGCGTGCCCGCGAGCACCCGCCTGCCGCCCACCATGCCGACGGCGCCGAGCCCGCTCAGCGCCTCGAAGTCCTCGACCGGCTCCGGCCGGCCGAGCTCCGCGGCGGCCGCCCCGGAGATCGCACGGCCGATCGCGTGCTCGGAGGCCTGCTCGAGCGCGCCCGCGAGCCCCAGCAGCTGCGTCCTGGTGACCGGCGCGAGCGGCCGGACGTCCCCGACGGCGAACGCGCCCGTGGTGACGGTGCCCGTCTTGTCGAGCACCACGGTGTCGATCCGGCCGCTCGCCTCGAGCGCGTCCTGGCCCTTGACGAGGATCCCGAGCTGGCCGCCGCGCCCGACCCCGACCATGAGCGCGGTCGGCGTCGCGAGGCCGAGCGCGCAGGGGCACGCGATGATGAGCACGGCGATCCCGACCCCGATCGCGGCGCCGACCGGCGCGCCGGCGAGGAGCCAGACGGCGGTCACGGCGATCGCGATCACGATCACGGCGGGGATGAACACGCTGGAGATCCGGTCGACGAGCTTCGTCACGCCCGCCTTGCGCCGCTGCGCCTCGTCGGCGATCGCCGCGAGCTGCGCGAGGCGCGTGTGCTGCCCGACGCGTTCGGCGACGATCGTCAGCGCGCCCGACCCGTTCACGGTGCCGGCGGCGACCGAGCCGCCCGGCTCGACCTCCGCCGGTGCCGCCTCGCCCGTCATCGTGCTCGTGTCCACCGACGACCTGCCCGCCTCGACGACGCCGTCGACGGGGATCGTCGCGCCCGGCCGCACCACCACCACGTCACCGCGGCGCACCTGCCCGGCGGGCACCTCCACGTCCCCGTCCGGCGTGCGGAGGAGGACGGAGCGCGCGGCGAGCCCGGAGATCGCGTGCAGGACGTCCCCGGCGCGGCGGCGGGAGCGCGTCTCGAAGTAGCGGCCGCCGAGCTGGAAGGTCACCATCCCGGCCGCGACGTCGAGGTAGATCGCGTCGGCGCCGGGCGGGGTGGGCCCGAAGCCGATCCAGTAGCCGGCCGCCGTCGGGCCGCCGACCAGCACCACGATCGCCCACGCGAAGGAGACCACCGCGCCGAGCGAGACGAGCGTGTCCATGCTGAGGGACCCGGCCCGGAGGTTCCGGAGCGTCGCCCGGTGGAACGGCCACGCGGCCCAGGTCACGATCGGCACCGACAGCAGCACGCACAGCAGCTGCCAGCCGGGGAACCGCCAGGACGGCACGAGCGCGAGCAGGATGGTGAGGTCGCAGAGCGGCACGCTGAGGAGCGCCGACACCGAGAGCCGGCGCCGGAGGGAGTCGATGCGGTCGCTCGTCGCCCGCCGCGACCACTCGTCGTCGCCCGGCACGTGGAGCGCGGCGCGGTACCCCGCCTTCTCGACCGCGGCGATGCCCCCTGCGGTGTCGCCGCCGAGGCCGACCACGGTCGCGCGCTCCGTCGCGAAGTTGACGCTCGCGGTGACACCGTCGAGCCGGTTCAGCTTCCGTTCGATGCGGGTGGCGCACGCGGAGCAGGTCATGCCCGCGATGTCGAACTCGACGACGTCCTCCATCGCGTCGATCGCAGGCTGATCGGCAAGCGTGGTCATGGGCGCACCTCCTCGGTTCGTCGGTCGCTTTACGAATTGTAGAATCGCCAGGCCCGACCGACCGCCGACGAGGGAAGTCCCATGTGCAGGAAGCCGCCCGTCATCGGCGAGGCCCGTGGCTGACCGGCGGCCGCGCACCGACGTCCTGCTGATCGTCGCCGCGCTGCTCCCGATCGTCGCGACGGCGGTCGCCGTCGTGCTGCTCGGCGGGGAGCCGTACCGGCTCCTCGGGCGGAGCGTGCCGGGGCTCGCCACGTCGCTGGCGAGCGGGCTGCTGCACGCGGTCGCCGTGGTCTCCTCCACGTGGTGCGTCGGGAGCCTGGCGTACGCCGTCCTCGCGCGGCAGCGGTCCGGCGAGCACCGCATGACGATCGACTACTTCACGGACGCCAGGCCCGTGGTGCGCTCGGCGACCGTGTGGGCGGTCGCCTCCGCGGCGCTGATCTTCGTCGACGCCGCGGACACGGGCGGCCAGCCCCTCACCAGGCTGCTCGTGCCGGGTGCCGCCGGCTACCTCGTGGCCGCCTCCTACGTTCCCACCGCCTGGTTCGTCGTCGCCGTCCTGGCCGCGGCGATCGCGATCACCGCGTTCCTCGCCCACACCTGGCAGGCGCACGCCTCGCTGCTCGCCGTCGCGCTCGTGGCGCTGCTGCCGCCCGTCGTCACCACGCAGGTGCTGGTCGGGCCGAACCACGACTTCGGCAGCGACGCCGGCACGGTCGGGACGCCCGCGATGATCGTCCTGGTCGGACTGCTCGCGGTGACGCGGTTCCGCGGTGTCGCGGGGCCGCTGCCCGGGCTGGTCTCGTTGCAGCGCGTGTGGCGCATCCTCGGTCTCGCCTGGGTCGCGACCGCGGTGTGCGAGGTCGTGCTCGCGCTGTTCGAGCTGACCGGGTCCCCGTTCCTCGGGTCGACCACCGCATGGCTCTTCGTCGCCCGGTTCGTGCTGCTCGCGGTGCTCGCGGTGCCGATCGCGCGCGGGCTCGCGGCGTCCAGGCGCGCGACCGACCTCGCGGCGCTCCGGCGCACCTCGGGTGCGCTCGTGCGCGTGGCGCTGCTGCCCGCGGCGCTGCTGCTCGGGGTCTGGCTCGTGATGAGCCGGGTGCCCCCGCCCCAGTACTTCGTGCCGACCTCGATCGCGCAGATCTTCTTCGGCTACGACGTGAAGGCGGCCCCCACCGCCGCGGTGCTCATGTTCGACTGGCGCCCGAACCTCCTGTTCCTGCTCATCTCGGTCGTCGGCGCGGCGCTCTACGTCGCCGGGGTCGTCGCGCTGCGACGGAGGGGGGATGCGTGGCCGGCCGGCAGGACCGTGGCCTGGCTGCTCGGCTGGACCGTCGTCGTCCTCACCACCTCGAGCGGCCTCGGCCGCTACTCGAGCGCCGTGTTCAGCCTGCACATGGTGCTGCACATGGCGCTGAACATGCTCGGCCCGCTGCTGCTGGTGCTCGGCGGACCGATCACGCTGGCGCTCCGCGCGCTGCCCGCGCACGGACGGTCGAAGCCCGCCGGCCCACGCGAGTGGATCGCCGCGATGCTCGGCTGGCGGGTGACGCACGTGCTCTACAACCCGCTGTTCGTGTTCGTGCGGTTCGTCGGCGCGTACTACGTCCTGTACTTCACCCCGATCTTCGAGCAGGCGCTCCGCTACCACTGGGCGCACCAGGTCATGAACCTCGAGTTCATGGTCGTCGGCGTGATGTTCTACGGGCTGGTGATCGGCGTCGACGCGCCGCCCCGGCCGATCCCGCACATCGGCAAGCTCGGGATGGTGCTCGCCGCCATGCCGTTCCACGCGTTCTTCGGCGTCGCCGTGATGACGAGCAAGGACGTGATCGCGGGGGAGTTCTACCGCTGGATCGACGCGCCATGGGCGGGGAGCCTGCTCGCGGACCAGGCCGTCGGCGGCGGCATCGCGTGGGCGGCGGGCGAGTTCCCGCTCGTGATCGTCATCGTCGCGCTCGTCACGCAGTGGGCCAGGCAGGACAGCCGGGTCGCGACCCGCGTCGATCGGCACCTGGATCAGGGGACGGACGACAGCTGGGAGGCGTACAACACCATGCTCGCCAAGCTGCAGACCAGGGACGACGCGCCGGCACCCGCCTCCGACCGCACCGTCTGAGCGCACCCCGATCGCGTCGCCGGTACGCTCGCCCGACCCGACGATGAGGAGCGCGGTGCGGACAGCGGAGGTGAGCCGGCCGCCCGAGCGCAGGCTGCTCCGCCTCCTCGGGCCGGCCTTCGTCGCCGCCATCGCCTATGTCGACCCCGGCAACGTCGCGGCGAACGTCACCGCCGGGGCGACGCACCGGTACCTGCTCGTCTGGGTGCTGGTCGCGGCGAACGTCGTCGCGGTGGTCGTGCAGTACCTCTCCGCGAAGCTCGGCGTGGTCACCGGCCGTTCGCTGCCCGAGCAGCTCGGCGACCGGCTGCCGCGGGCCGGCCGCATCGCGTTCTGGCTGCAGGCCGAGCTGGTCGCCGCGGCCACGGACGTCGCGGAGGTGATCGGCGGCGCGATCGCGCTCCAGCTGCTGCTCGGGATCCCGCTGCTGCCGGCCGGCGTGCTCATCGGGGCGGTGTCGATCGCGATCCTCGCCGTGCAGTCGGCCAGGGGGCAGCGCACGTTCGAGGCCGTCGTGATCGCCCTGCTCGCGGTGATCACCGTCGGGTTCGTCGCCGGGCTCGTCGTGAGCCCCGTGGACTGGCGGGCCGCCGTCGCCGGCCTCGTGCCCCGGTTCACCGACGCCGGATCGGTGCTGGTCGCCGCGAGCATGCTCGGCGCCACGGTGATGCCGCACGCGATCTACCTCCACTCGGCCCTCGCGCGCGACCGCCACGGCGTCTCCGACGACCCGGGCCGGGTCCGAACCCTGCTGCGCGCCACCCGGCTCGACGTGGTGCTGGCGCTCGCCATCGCGGGCTCGGTGAACGTCGCGATGCTGCTGCTCGCCGCCGCGGCGCTGCCGGGGACGCCGGGCACCGGCACGATCGAGGGCGCGCACGCGGCCATCGGCGCGGCGCTCGGCCCGGTGGTCGCGGCGGCGTTCGGGATCGGGCTGCTCGCCTCCGGCCTCGCGTCGACCTCGGTCGGTGCCTACGCGGGCTCGACGATCATGGCGGGGCTGCTGCGCGTCTCCGTGCCGCTGCTGCTCAGGAGGATCGTCACGCTGATCCCCGCGCTCGTGATCCTCGGCGCCGGGGTCGACCCGACGCTGGCGCTCGTCCTGAGCCAGGTCGTGCTCTCGCTCGGCATCCCGTTCGCGCTCGTGCCGCTCGCCGTGCTGACCGGGCGGGAGGGGGTGATGGGCGCGTTCGCGAACCGCGTGCCGCTGCGCGTGGTCTCGATCGCGGCGACCGCGCTGATCGTCGCGCTCAACCTCGCGCTCCTCCTCCTCACGCTGCGCGGATCGGGCTGAGCGATCAGCGGAGGATCGCGGCGAGCCGGGCGGCGCGCTCGGAGGCGAACACGGCCTCGAGCGTCATCGGCTCGCCGTCCGGCCCGGAGAGCGGCACCCGCCAGTTCGGGTACTCGTCCACGGTCCCCGGCTGGTTCTGCGTCCGGCGGTCGCCCACCAGATCGACCAGGGCCGCGTTCAGCAGGCGCGCGGGGGTGAGGGTCAGGTAGCGGTGGAGGGCGAGGACCGTCGCCTCCTCCCCGGCGTCGTCGCCGAGCAGCCCGCGGCGCCGGATCTCGTCGAGCCAGCCGCGCTGCTCCTCGCGGTCCGCCGCGAGCTCCTCCTCGACCGGTCGGGTGAGGAGCCCGAGCTCGGCCCGGAGCCGGACGTGCGCGCCCTCGAGGTAGCCGGCCGTGGGCGGCAGGTCGTGAGTCGTGACCGAGGCGAGGCACTGCTCGCGCCACCGCTCGGCGGGGAGCGGGGCGCCGTCCTCCCGCTCGAACCAGAGGATCGAGGTGCCGAGGATGCCCCGGGAGGCGAAGTAGGCGCGGGCGGACGGGTCGACGACGCCGAGGTCCTCGCCGACGACCACCGCGCCGGCGCGCACGGCCTCGAGGGCGAGCACGCCGATCAGGGCCTCGTGGTCGTAGTGGACGTAGGCGCCGCGGTCCGCGTCGGCGCCCTCCGGGACCCACCACAGCCGGAACAGGCCGATGATGTGGTCGACCCGGACCCCGCCCGCGTGGCGCAGCACCGCGCGGATGATGTCGCGGAAGGGCGCGTACGCGGCTGCCTCGAGCGCGTCCGGGCGCCACGGCGGCTGCAGCCAGTTCTGGCCGAGCTGGTTGAAGGGGTCAGGCGGGGCGCCGACCGAGACGCCCTGCGCGTACACGTCCCCGAGCCGCCACGCGTCCGCCCCGCCGGGATGCACGCCGACCGCGAGGTCGTGCATGACCCCGATCCCCATCCCCGTGCAGAGCGCCTTGTCCTGCGCGTGCGCGAGCTGCTCGTCGAGCAGCCACTGCAGCCAGCAGGCGAAGTCGATCGCCGCCTCGTGCTCCGCCGCGAACGCCGCCACCTCGGGGGAGCCGGGGCTCCTCAGCCCCTCCGGCCACTGCCGGGCGTCGTTGCCGTACGTCTCCGCGAGCACGCTCCAGGTCGCGAAGTCGGTGAGCGCGACCCCCTCCCGGCGGCGGAACGCGGCGAGGTCGCGCTCCCGGCCGGCGGAGCGCGGCACGGCGAACAGCAGCCGGAGCGCCTCCCGCTTCGCGCTCCAGGCCGCGTCCCGGTCGATGGCCTCACCGGAGGCCCGCTCCCGCACCCTGCGGGCGAGCACCGTGATCCGGGCCCTGGCCCTCGAGGGCAGCGCGGCGTACTCCGGCACCGCCTCGACCCGCAGGTACAGGGGATGGAAGAAGCGGCGGGACGAGGGGAGGTACGGCGAGGGCTCGAGCGGCGGGACCGGCTCCGCCGCGTGGAGCGGGTTCACGAGCACCGAGTCCGCGCCGAGGTCCGCGCCCGCCCACACCCCGAGATCGGTGAGGTCCGTGAGGTCCCCGACGCCCCACGACCCGGCCGAGCGCACGCTGTACAGCTGCGTGGAGAGCACCCAGCCGCGCCGGTCGCCCATCGAGGCGGGCATCCCGACCCGGGCCGGCGTCACGATCAGCGGGGCGTCCTCCTCCGCGATCCCGTCGGAGCTCGCGACCAGCCGGTGGTACCCCATCGGCAGTCCCGCGGGGATGCGGAAGGTCGCCTCGCCGATGCGCCGACCGTCCACCTCGCGGGGCGGCACCCACTGGTCGACCTGCTCGAGGTCGAGACGGCCGCCGCCCTCGAGCTCGACGGCGAGGACCGCGGGCGCGCCGTCCGGGACGTGCATCCAGACGAGCCGCTCCTCGCCCTCGGTCGCGACGGTGCACGCCGGGAGGGTGCGGCGCCAGGGCTCGTCCCACCGGTCCCGCAGGGCCGCGCCGGGATCGGCGGGGTCGGCGCCGAGCGCACCGAGCACCGCGGTCAGCGTCTCGGTGGACACCGTGCGCGTCTCGCCGCGCCAGTCGGTGAACGAGGTGGCGACGCCGTATGCGTCGGCGAGGTCGAGCAGGGACTGGTCCGGGAGCGTCACCCCTGGATTCTCGTCGGCGCGCCCCGGGAGCGCCCAGCATGAAGGCGGAACAGTGATCCCATGGCCCTGCCGCGCTCCCGCCCCTCCGACGCCGGTGTCGCCGCCTCCGGCGTCGCCGCGTTCGTCGACGCCCTCGAGCAGCACCCCGGCATCGACCCGCACGGGCTGATGCTCCTGCGGCACGGGTCCGTGGTCGCGGAGGGGTGGTGGGCGCCGTACACGCCGGAGCGCCTCCACCTCCTGTACTCGCTCAGCAAGACCTTCCTGTCGACCGCCGTCGGCTTCGCCGTCGAGGAGGGGCTGCTCTCGCTCGACGACGCGGTCGCCGACCACTTCCCGGAGTTCCGCGACGAGCTCCCGGAGGCCAGCAGGCGCATCCTCGTGCGGCACGCGCTCGCGATGGCGTCCGGCCACCACGCGGAGATGGTGCAGGCCGCGGTCGCGACCGACCCGGCGGAGCCGGTGCGCGGCTTCCTGCTCCACGCGCCCGAGCACGAGCCGGGCAGCTGGTTCGCGTACAACCAGCCCGCGAACTACACGGTCGCCGCCATCCTGCAGCGGGCGGCGGGCACCGACCTGGTGTCCTACCTCCGCCCCCGGCTGCTCGACCCGCTCGGGGTGCCGCCCGTGAGCTGGCAGGAGTACCCGCCCGGTCGCGCGCTCGGGTTCTCCGGCCTGCACGCCACGACCGAAGCGATCGCCGCGCTCGGGCAGCTGCACCTCGCCCTCGGCGAGTGGGAGGGGGAGCGGCTGCTGCCCGACGGCTGGGCCGAGCAGGTGCGCACCCCCAGGGTGTCGACGGAGCGGGAGGCGAACCCCGACTGGGCGCAGGGCTACGGCTACCAGGTCTGGATGGCTCGGCACGGCTACCGCGGCGACGGGGCCTACGGCCAGTTCTGCGTGATCCTGCCTGACCAGGACGTCGTGCTCGCCATCACCTCCGCGGAGCAGGACATGCAGGCGGTGCTCGACGCCGCGTGGGAGCACCTGCTGCCCGCGTTCGGCGACGGTCTCGGCGAGGGGGAGGAGGCCGACGCGGCGCTCGCGGCGCGGCTGGCGGACCTCGAGCTGCCGCCCTCCTCCGGAGCGCCCGAGCCGACCGGCACCGTGCCGGAGACCTGGCGCGGCGCCGAGCTCACTGCGTCCCGCACCCCGGACGGCGTGGAGCTCCGGGACGCGCGCGTCGTGCTCCCGCTGCCGGTCGGGCGCCCCGGATGGACCACCGTCGAGGAGGCGGACGCGCCGCCCGTCGCGGTGTCCGGCGGCTGGGCGGGCGACGTCCTCCGCCTCGACCTCGTGTTCCTCGAGAGCCCCCACCGCCTCCTCGTGGAGCTCACGCCGGACGGGTCGATCGTGAGCCGCTGGCGCACGACGCCCCTCGACTTCCCGCCCGGATCGACGACCCTCGGGCAGCGGGCGCCTCGGCCCCTGCACTGAGCGCCGGCCCGCCTACGCTGGCCGGGTGGCACTTCCTCCCGTGGCCGTCCTGGGCGGCGGCAACCTCGGCTCCGCGATCCTGACCGGGCTCGCCGACGCCGGCGCGACCGACCTCCGCGCGACGACCCGCACGGCCGCGTCGGCCGCGCGCTTCGCCGGCGGCCCCGTGCGGGCGGTCGCGCTCGAGGCGGACCCCGCCGCGAACCGCAGGGCCGTCGAGGGCGCGGGGATCGTGATCTCCGGGGTGAAGCCCGTCGGCACGGCCGACCTGCTGCGGGAGATCGGGCCCGTGCTGGCACCGGAGGCGGTCGTCGTGAGCCTCGCGGTCGGGACGCCGCTCGCGCCGCTCGAGGCCGTGCTGCCCGCCGGCGCGCCGCTGGTCCGCGCGATGCCGAACACCCCGGTGCGGGTGCGGCGCGGCGTCACCGGGCTCGCCAGGGGCAGGGCGGTGACGGACGCCGGGTTCGCGGCCGTGACGGCGGCGTTCGACCTGCTCGGTGAGGTCGTCGTGCTCGACGACGACCGGATCGACCGGATCTCGACGATCTCCGGGAGCGGCCCCGCGTACGTCTACCTCCTGCTCGAGCGGTTCGCGGACGCGGCCGTGGAGCTCGGCTTCGACCGCGGCGACGCCGAGCGCACGGTCGCCGCGACGTTCTCCGGAGCGCTCGCCCTGCTCGATGCGTCCGGCGAGTCGCCGGAGGCCCTCCGGCGCGCGGTCACGAGCCCGAACGGGACGACCGCCGCGGCCGTGGCCGTGTTCGAGGAGGACGGCGCCCTGGGCGAGCTGATCGCCGCGGCGCTGCGGGGTGCGCTCCGCCGCGCCGACGAGCTCGCCGGCCGCTGACGGGCTACGTCGCGCCCTGCGGCGGGTGGGTGATCAGCGCCACCCGCTCGTCGAGGTAGGCGCCGAGCTCGCGCGCCGCGTCGTCGTCGGCCGAGACGCTCCAGCGGACGAGCACCCGCCCGTCCCGCAGGAAGAGCGGCCCGGCTGCGCCATCGAGCGCGGCGAGATCGATCACGGGCGAGTCGAACCACACGGTCGCGCCCTCCGGGAAGGGCCCGCGGAACGCGGCGTCCCGCACCTGGCGGCGCTGCTCCGTCGAGGCCGCCATGTGCCCGGGATGCCCGGGCGGGACGGCCCTCGTCACCGATCCGGTCGCGCGCACCGTCCCGTCCGCGGACAGCAGGAGCACGCCGAGGCGCCATGCGCGCCCGACCGGGCGCAGCCGGGCCGCCCTCCGGAGCCCGAGCCGCCGCGACGGCGGCACGAACTCGGCGACCGCGTCGTCGGGCACCGTCGCCAGGGCCGCGGCAGCAGCGGCGAACCGCGCCCTGGCTTCCGCGATCGGATCCGCGCCTGCCACGGGTGGAGCGTAGATCCCCTGCTCTGGGGGTACGTACCCGGGCCCTCCTGATCGGGCGCGGCCGCGAATCATCCCGTGCGGCCATCACCATGAGGACACACCCGGAAGCGACGCGGATGCGGCCTGGTGGCCCGACACCGGAAGGAGCGGACGTGCGCCACACCAAGCATCGGCACCTCGATCACGAGGAGGTGCTGACCGCGGCGGTCGGCGTCGCCTTCGATCACGGCCTGCACGCCGTCACGATCGCGAGCGCGGCAACCCGGCTCGGCGCGGCGGAGCGCGCCGTGCTCGCCGCCTGGCCCGACCTCGACGAGCTCGTCGCGACGACGTTCTCGCGGATCGTCGCCGCCGAGCTCGCGGAGGTGAAGCGGGAGGTGCTCGCGCATCCCGCGCCGGTCCGCCAGCTGACGGTGCTGCTCGACACGCTCGCGGAGCCGGTGCGGCTCGACGTCGACGCGGTCTGGCTCGAGGCGTGGAGCCTCGGGCGCCGCAACCCCGCACTCGGCGGCGCCGTCCGCGCGGAGGAGAGCGCCTGGCACGCCTTCGTCGCCTCCGTGGTGCGCCGCGGTGTGAAGTCCGGCGACTACCTCGACGTCGACCCCGACGAGGTCGCGACCCACCTGCTCGCCGTGATCGACGGCGTCAACGCCTACTCGCTCGTCGGCTACCGCACGGGCCTCGACCGCCTCCGCCTGCTGCACTCGGTCGCGCGGACGCACCTCGGCGCGCGCTTCGCGGGGGACGCGGAGGCGTCCGCGATCGCGGGCTGACCGCGGAGGCGGCAGGCTGGGGCGGTGCTCGAGCGCTTCTTCGACCTGCTCGCGGCGCTCCGGGAGCGCACGCCGGCCGACGCCGAGTTCCTCTACGACGAGCGCACCCCGGACGGCGCCCTCCGGCTGACGAACCTCCGTCGCTACCTCGCCATCAGTGCGGGCGCGACGACGGCGCTCATCGGCGAGGCGCCGGGCTGGCGGGGCGCGACCGTCACCGGGGTGCCGTTCATGAGCGTCCGGGAGCTGACCGCCCGGCCGGGGCTGCTCACCGGAGACGCCGGCGGCGACGGCTTCCTTGCGCCCGCCGATCCCGCTGCGGCCTGGGAGCTCTCGGCATCCATCGTGCAGCGCGCGTGCCGGTCGTGGCCGCGGCAGCCCGTGCACTGGCCGGTGGTCCCGAACCATCCGTTCCGCGCCCCCGACCGGGCCACGAACCGCGCGCCGCGCGCCCCGGAGGTGCTCGCGGGCGCGCCCATCGCGGTCGAGCTGATCCGCGCCCTCGGCATCGAGCGGGTCGTGGCCGTCGGCAGGAAGGCGGAGCACGCGCTCGCCGCAGCCGGCGTCACCGCGATCGCGGTGCGGCATCCCGCACAGGGCGGCGCCGGCCTGTTCGCGGCGCAGATGGCGGAGCTCGGCGGGTCGGCCGCGTGACGGCGCCCGGCCGGCTCGCGGCGCTCGACGGGGCCCTCGCGCTGCTCGCGTGCCCGGTCTGCCTCGGCCCGCTCGACCGCGAGGGCTCGACCCTGCGGTGCCAGGAGGGGCACGCCTTCGACGTGGCGCGGCAGGGCTACGCCGCGCTCGCGACCGGAGCGACGGTGCCGGGCGACACCGCCGCGATGGTGCGCGACCGCGCCGCGTTCCTCGCCGCCGGGCACTACGCGCCGATCACCGAGGCGGTCGTGGCGGCGGTGCAGGAGGACGCGCGGCGGATCGCCGATCTCGCCTCCGGCCCAGGCACCTACCTGGCCGCCGTGCTCGAGCACCGGCACGGCGCGCGGGGGGTCGCGCTCGACGCGTCCGCTCCGGCGATCCGGCTCGCCGCGGCAGCGCATCCCAGGGCCGCGGCCGCGACCGCCGACCTGCGCACCCGGATCCCGCTCGCCACCGGCTCGATCGACGCGGCGCTCGTCGTGTTCGGGCCGCGGCACGGCGGGGAGCTCGACCGGGTGCTCGCCCCCGATGGCGTCGTCGTCGTGGTGATCCCGGAGGCGGCGCACCTCACGGAGCTGCGCGGGCCGTTCGGCACGCTCGCGGTTGGCGCGGACAAGGGCGCCCGTCTGCAGCAGCGCATGCTGCCGCTCCGCCCGGTCGCCGACGACCGGATCACCGCTCGCCGCACGCTGTCGCCGGAGGACGTCGCGCGGGTGGTGCTGATGGGGCCGAGCGGCCACCACCTGGATCACGACGACGTCCGGCGACGGGCGGCGGAGCAGGGCCCCGTCGCGGTGACGGTCGACGTGCGGGTGCTGCGCTTCGCGCGCTGATCCGACGCCGGTTCCAGGGACTCCTCGGCGACACGCCAATACCGTGGACCGGTGGCGCCGGCAACCCCTCGACAATCCAGCACCTCGTCGCGCGTCGACGGCTACGTCCCGCTCCGGGAGTACGCGGCGATCGGCGACGGCCGCACCGTCGCGCTGATCGCCCTCGACGGGAGGATCGACTGGCTGCCCGTCCCCGGCACGCCTCGGCCCCCGATGTTCGCGGCCGTGCTCGACACGGAGCAGGGCGGCCGCTTCGAGCTGCAGCCCGCCGAGCCCTTCACGGTCACGCGCGAGTACGTCGACGGCACGAACGTCCTCCGCACCCGCTTCACGTGCGCGTCCGGCGTGGTCGACGTGACCGACGTGCTCAGCACGGGCGTCGCCGGGCGCCTGCCGTGGATGCAGCTCGTGCGCCGGGTCGAGGGCGTCACCGGCGCCGTGCCGATGCGCTGGATCGTCGAGCCGGGCAACGTCTTCGGCACGCACGCGATCGAGCGGATCGACACGGGGAACGTGCCGCTGCTCCGCGCGGGCGCCACGAACATCGCGCTGACCGGTTCCGACATCGGACGTGAGGACCCGGTCCATCCCGGCAGGGGCAGGGCGACCGACTGGGGGCCCGACTTCCGCGGGGCGTTCACGACCGCGCCGGGCTCCCGCCACGTCCTCTGCCTCACCGGGACCGAGGACGAGCCGGTGCGCGCTCCCGACCCGCGCACCGCGGACGAGTCGGTCGACCGCACGATCGCGGACTGGCAGAAGTGGTCGAAGGTCTTCTCGTGGGACGGACCGTGGCCGGAGGCGGTGCTGCGCAGCGCGCTCGCGCTCAAGCTGCTCGTCTACAGCCCGTCTGGCGCGATCGCGGCCGCGGCGACCACGTCCCTCCCCGAGGACCTCGACGGGGGCAAGAACTGGGACTACCGGTTCGCGTGGGTGCGGGACCTCGCCTACACGGTCGACGCGTTCCTCCGTCTCGGCCTGCGGGAGGAGCCCCACGGCGCGGTCTCGTGGATGCTGAAGGCGCTGGAGGCGAGGACGAAGCGCGGCATGGCGGTGTTCCTGTCGCTCGACGGTGGCCCCACCGACGGGGTGCACCGGATGGACGCGCCGGGCTGGCGCGGCATCGGGCCGGTGCTGAAGGGCAACCAGGCGAGCGGGCAGCTGCAGCTCGGGGTCTACGCCGACCTCATCGGCCTGATGCGCTCCTACACCGCGGACGGGAACCTGCTCGACGAGGCCTCGAGCGACCTGCTCGTGCGCCTCGCCGACGAGGTGTGCGAGCGGTGGATGCAGAAGGACTCGGGCATGTGGGAGCTGACCACCCTGCAGCACTACGTCTCGAGCAAGATGGGCTGCTGGCAGGCTCTCGACGCCGCCTGCGCGCTCGAGGACATGGGGTACCTCCTGCCGCCGCCCGGGGCCAGGAAGCGGTGGGAGCGGCACAAGGACCGCATCCGGCGCTGGATCGACCGGCACGGCTGGGACGAGGAGCGCGGCGCCTACGTGATGGCGAAGGGGTCGAAGGCGCTCGACGCCTCCGTCCTCCTGCACTCGGTGAGCGGGTTCGACCGCGGCGAGCGGATGTCCCGCACCATCGACGCGCTCCGCGCGGAGCTCGGCCGCGGGCCGCTGCTCTACCGGTACTCGGGGATGGAGCGGGAGGAGGGCACCTTCGTCGCGTGCGCCTTCTGGACGGTCTCCGCCCTCGCCTGCGTGGGCAGGACGGACGAGGCCACGGCCCTGATGGACGAGCTGCTGGCGACCGTGCCGAACGACGTGGGCGTGATGTCCGAGATGGCGGAGGAGGGATCGGCCGACTTCCTCGGCAACCTGCCCCAGGCACTCAGCCACCTCGCGCTCGTGCAGGCCGCGAGCGTCATCCGCGAGCTCACCTGAGGAGGGCCGCGGCCTCGAGCACGGGGGTGACGGACTCGTGCTCGCCGACGGAGATGCGGACGCCGTCGCCCGGGAACGCGCGGACGACGACCCCGTGCTCGTGGAACACGTCGTCGGCCCGGCCGGTCGCGTCGCCGAGCGCGAGCCACACGAAGTTGCCCTGCGCGTCCGGCACCTCGAACCCGAGCTCCCTGAGGCCTGCCACGAGGCGCGTCCTCGTGCCCACGATGTCCTCGACCCTCGCGGACAGCAGGTCCTCGTGGTCGAGCGCGACGAGGCCGGCGAGCTGCGCCTGCCCGGTCACCGACAGCGGGATCGCGACCGCGCGCGCGGCGTCGAGGACGGCCTCCGGGCCGATCGCGTACCCGAGGCGGAGCCCGGCGAGCCCCCACGCCTTCGAGAAGGTGCGGAGGACGACGAGGTTCGGGTACCGCCCGATGAGGCGCGACCCGTCCACGGCGTCCGGGTCGCGCACGAACTCCGCGTAGGCCTCGTCGAGCAGCACGAGCACGTCCGACGGCACCGCGGCCATGAAGCGCGTGAACGCCTCCGCGGGCACCGTCGGCCCGGTCGGGTTGTTCGGGCTGCAGACGATCACCGCGCGGGTGCGGTCGGTCACGGCCGCGGCCATCGCGTCGAGGTCGTGCCCCGCCCCAGGGCCGAGCGGCACCTGCACGCTCCTGCCGCCTGCGACGGTCACGAGGCCCGGGTACGCCTCGAAGGACCGCCAGGCGTAGACGACCTCGCTGCCGGGCTCGCAGACCGCGAGCAGGAACTGGCTGAGGAGCGCGACCGACCCGGCACCGAGGTGCACCTCGCCCGGTCCGACGCCGAAGCGGCCGCCGAGCTTCGCGCGGAGGGCCGGGCCGGTCGCGTCCGGGTACCGGTTGACCTCGGCGCGGGCGACGGCCTCCACGATCTCCACGAGCGGGCCGAACGGGTTCTCGTTGGAGGAGAGCTTGTACCCGTCCGCGACGGCCTGCCTGCCCTGCTTGTACGCGGGCAGCGCGGCGATCTCCGGACGCATGCGGAGGGGAGGAACGGCCATGCCCGGAAGCGTATCGAGGGGGCCTTCTAGGCTCGGAGGATGCACGCGGACGCGCTGACCATCCCCGTCGACGAGGCCGCGGCCGCCGCGCTGGCGGCGCACGGGCTGCGGATGACCGTGCTCGACCCGGCCGACGAGGCCGCGACCCGGGCATGGGCGGAGGCGGACGCGCGGGGCTTCCACGACCCCGCCGTCTCCGATGAGCGGTTCGAGGACCTGCGCGGCGACTTCCCGCTCCAGCGCACGGTCGCGGTCCACGACCCGGGTGCCGCCGAGCCGGAGGTCCCCGTCGCCACCGTCGGGTCCTGGCCCGCCGCGCTCACGGTGCCGGGCGGGGAGGTCGTCGCGTGGGCGATCAGCAGCGTCACCGTCGCGCCGACCCACCGGCGCCGCGGCATCGCCCGGCAGCTGCTCGAGTCCGAGCTGCGGGTCGCGGCCGCCGCCGGTGCGCCGCTCGCGATCCTCACCGTCTCCGAGGCGACCATCTACGCCCGGTACGGCTTCGGGCCGGCCACCTGGTCGACCGACCTCGCGATCGAAACGCGCCGGGCCGGCTGGATCGGCGGCGACGTCCCCGGCCGCCTGCACTTCGTGGGGCGGGCGAGCGCGATGGATGCCGCGCAGCCGCTCTTCGCGGCGGCGCGGCGCCGCACGGTCGGCGACGTCGAGATCGTCGGGCAGCGCTTCGCGCGGCTGTTCGGC
>NZ_JBQCGC010000002.1:0-30658 GCF_051956055.1 Amnibacterium sp. | reverse complement strand
GGGGCCCGGGGCGGGTCCTCGACCCGCCGGGTGCGGCACGCGTCTTCCCGCCAGGTGCCCGTGACCCGGCTCCCGGTCGGGGTCAGTACCAGTACGGGACGTGGCTCGTCTCGAACGCGTAGGCGCCGCACGGCGTGGAGTAGCGGGCCTGGATGTACCCGAGTCCCCAGTCGATCTGGGTCTCGGAGCTCGTCGTCCAGTCGCCGCCCGCGGTCGCCATCTTCGATCCGGGCAACGACTGCGGGATGCCGTACGCGCCCGATGAGGCGTTGTACGCGTTCCATCGCCAGCCCGACTCGATGTTCCAGAGGCTGATCAGGCAGGACATCTGGCCGCTGCCCCAGCCGTAGGCGCCGAGCCGTGATGCCGCGTAGGACTGCGCGGCGGCGGGGGAGAGCGAGCCCGGACCGGCGGCGATCCCGGCGAGCCCGGTGCCACCCGAGGTCGCGCCGGCCGCTGCAGCGGCCGCCTTCGCCCGCTGGGCCGCCGCGTAGGAGGCCTGCAGCGCCGACGACTTCGCCTGGAGCGCCGCGAGCTGCGCCAGGAGCGTCGCCCGCTGCGACTTCGTCTGCGCGACCTGCCGGTCCTCGGCCGCCTGCGCCGCCTTCGCGTCGTTCGCCGCGCTCTCCGCCTGCTTGGCGAGCATGTTCCGGACGGCGGCCTGCGCCTTCGCCTGATCGCCGAGGGCGGCGGCCTGCCGCTGGTCCACCCGCGCCTGCTCGAGGAGCGAGCTCGACGTGTCGCCGATCTGCGACAGCGCACCGAGCCGGTAGAGGAGCGACCCCGACGCGTTCCCGGAGAGCCAGACGGTCAGGCCGGGATCGCCTCCGCGGTACAGCTGCGTCGCGACGGTCGCCGCCGTGCGCCTGGCGGTGTCGGCCTTCCCCGCAGCGGCCTTCGTCTGCTGCTCGAGGTCGTCGTAGACCTGTTGCGCGGCTTGCAGCTTCGCGTCGGCTGCGGCGGCGAGCGCGGCCTTCTGCAGGGCGATGGTGCCGAGCCGGGCCGCCTCCGTCTCGAGCCCGTTCAGCGTCTGCTCGATCGCCGCGACGGCCGCGGCCTTCTTGTGCACGTCGTGCTTCGCGGCCTGGACCTGGGCCCAGGTGGGGTCGTCGGCGCGCGCCGTCGCCGGCCCGAAGCCGACCACGATCGCGACGAGGGCGGCGACGAGTGCGACGGCGGACCCGCTCCGAAGACCCGACCGCACCGGGCCAGGGTAGGACCGGCGGCGCTCCAGCCAGGACGGCGCGCCCTACGCGTACGTCTTCAGGACATGCCAGCCCTCGCCGAGCTCCACCACGTCGAAGACGAGCGTCTCGCCGTCGTGCACGTCGGTGCCCTGGAAGCGCCAGCCGTGCACGGGGAGCGGATGGGTGATCTGCGGCGGGAGCTCGTCCTCGAGCGGCGTGGGCGCGTCGGTCACCCGGTACACCCGGTGCTGCCAGTGCAGCAGTGGGGGCCGGCCGCGACAGCCGGTCACGAGATCGGCGTCGCGTCCCGCGCCTGTCACGGTCCCGGGCATGCCCGCCTCCTCCGCTTCGAACACGTATTCGATCGACTGCACGGTACGCCTGGCGGTCGGCTTCGGCAAGCAGGGACACGCCCGTACCGTGTCGGCATGGTCATCACCGCGCCGTACGGGGAGTGGCGCTCGCCGCTCACCGCGGCGTCCGTCGCCGCCGGCAGCCATGCTCCGGACTCCGCCAGGTTCGTGGGGGACGAGGTGTGGTGGGCGGAACCGGTCACGGCCGAGCGCCGCGTCGGCCTCTTCCGCCGGACTCAAACGGGGGTCGAGGCGGTGCTCGCGGCGCCCTGGAACGTGCGCTCGGCGGTGCACGAGTACGGCGGCGGCGCCTGGACCGCGGTGGGGTCCCGCGTCGTCTTCTCGCATCTCGCCGACGGTCGTCTCCACCTGCTGAACGCCGCGGGGGACGAGCCCGTCCCGCTGACCCGTCAGGAGGACGGCGTCGCCTTCGGCGGTCTCGTGCCGGCGGGCGAGGCCGTGCTGGCCGTCCGGGAGCAGCGCACCGGCGGGGGACCGCAGGACGTCGCCCGCGACCTGGTCCTCGTGCCGCTCGACGGGTCCGGCGACGTCGTCAGTGTGGTCGCCGGCTCGCGCTTCCTCGCGCAGCCCCGCATCAGCCCGGACGGCTCGCGGATCGCGTGGATCGCGTGGGACCACCCGAACATGCCCTGGGACGGCACGGAGCTGCGCGTGGGGGAGCTCGTCGACGGCAGGGTCGCGTCGTGGCGCACGCTGCTCGGGGGCCCGACCGAGTCGGTGCTCCAGCCCGAGTGGCTGCCCGACGGCCGGCTCGCGGTGATCTCGGACCGCACCGGGTGGTGGAACCTGTACCGGCTCGACCCGTCGGCGGAGGGGGAGCCGGAGGCCCTGCTCCCTGCGGAGCGGGAGACCGGCGGCCCGCTCTGGGTGCTCGGCACCCGCTGGTACCTCCCGCTGCCCGACGGCCGGATCCTCCTCACCTCCACGTTCGGCGCCGACGACCAGGTGCTGCTCGATCCGGCGCGCGGCACGACCGTCGTGCTCCGGCATGACCGGTCGGACACGAGCTGGGAGGACGTGCGCGACGGCCGCGTCCTCGTGATCGACCAGTCCGCGTCCGACCCCGTGTCGCTCTGGTCCCTCGACCCCGACACCGGAGCCGCGGCGCTCGTCAGGAGCGGCGTGGACGACCTGCCGCTCGAGCAGTTCCCCGCGGCCGAGCTGATGGAGATCGACGGGGTGCACGCCGTCGTGTACCGACCGCGCAATCCGGGATTCCAGGCGCCAGAGGGCAGCCTCCCGCCGTTCGTCGCGTTCGTGCACGGCGGCCCGACGGGACGGGCGGGCGTCCGCACGAATCCGGCGTACGCCTACTACACGAGCCGCGGCATCGGGGTCGTCGACGTGGACCACGGCGGCTCGACCGGGTACGGCCGCGCGTACCGGGAGCGCCTGCGCGGCCAGTGGGGCGTCGTCGACGTCCAGGACGTCGTCACCGTCGTCCGGGGACTCGCCGAGCGGGGCATCGCGGACGGCGCGCGCCTCGCGATCGAGGGCGGTTCCGCGGGCGGGTGGACGGTGCTCTCGGCGCTCACCCGCACGGACGCGTTCTCGGCGGGGGTGTCCCGCTACGGCGTCGCGGACGCCGTCGCCATCGCGACGGACACGCACGACTTCGAGGCGCACTACACCGACGGACTGATCGGCCCGTACCCGGAGGCCGCGGAGCGCTACCGCGAGCGGGCGCCGATCAACCACGTCGACGGCCTCTCGGTCCCCGTCCTCCTGCTGCAGGGCCTCGAGGACCGCGTGGTCCCGCCCTCGCAGTCCAGGAGGTTCCGAGACGCGCTCGCCGCCCGGCGCATCCCGCACGCGCTGATCGAGTACCCCGGGGAGGGGCACGGCTTCCGTGGTCGGGACGCCCTCGTCTCCTCGCGGGAGGCGGCGCTGTCGTTCTACGGCCAGGTGTTCGGGTTCACGCCGCCGGACATCCCGGTGCTCGAGCTCGAGCGCTGAGTGCACGACGGTCCGGCGGTCCGGGAAGGTCCGAGGCGCCGGGTAGGTTGCCTCCGCTGACCGCCCCCGGAAGGACACCCGTGACCGACACCGCCACCGCAGCCGCCCCGACCGCCGACGAGCGCCTCCGCCGCTTCCGCACCGCGCGGGAGCAGAGCGTGCAGACGCCGAACGGCTTCCTCGCCCTCGTCAACACGCAGTGGGTGGGCGAGGAGCAGACGATCTGGGGCGTCCCAGGCACCTGGGCGCCTCGGCCGGATGGGGAGAGCGGCCTGATCGTGACGGCGACCGCCGCCGACGGCATCACGGTCGACGGCGCCCTCGTCGACGGCACCGCCGTCGTGCGCGGCAAGGACGACGCGGCGCCCTCCTCGATCGTGTTCGACGACCACACGACGGGCACCGTCATCCGCGGCGAGGACGGCCAGTACGCGTTGCGCGTCTGGGACGCCCGGTCGGAGGCGATCGAGGCGTTCGGTGGGATCAGCGCCTTCGACTACGACCCGGAGTGGATCGTCACCGGCACCTTCACGCCGAACCCCGCCGGCACCACCGTCGGCTTCTCGCACATCAAGGACGACGGGGCGACCCGGGAGCTGCCGGTCCCCGGCGACATCGCGGTGACGATCCGCGGCGAGGAGTACCGGATCGCGGCGTTCAAGGACGGTCGACGGCTCCAGCTCGTGTTCGCCGACGAGACGAGCGACGTCGACACCTACGGGGTCGGCCGCTTCCTGTTCATCGCGCCGAACCCCGACGGGTCGATCACGCTCGACTTCAACTACGCCGTGCTGCCGCCGTGCGCGTTCAGCTACAACTTCAACTGCCCGATGCCGCCGAGGCAGAACCGCTTCCCGTTCCGCATCGAGGCCGGCGAGAAGCAGGTCCTCGGCAAGGACGGTGGCCTGCTGCACGGTTGACCCGGCCGGCGTCGGAGGGCGCCCGTAGCGTGCCCGGCATGAGCGGATCGGTCTTGACGGCGGAGCGGACGGTGCTCGTCGAGCAGGGGGACGGCGGTCCGCGGCTCACGGTCGACGGCGTCGTGCAGGACCAGGGCGACGTGCCGTTCCCCGAGCTGGCTGCCTCGCTCGAGGCGGACCGGCCGCGGTGGGTGTGGGACACGGCCGCGGTCTACCCGTCGCTGCTCCAGGCCGGGGTCCGCGTCGCGCGCTCGTGGGACCTCCGCCTCGCCCGGGCGATCCTCCGCCGCGCCGCGGGGGCCCGTGGCGCCATCGCGGCGCTCCCCGAGGACGACGGGGACGGCCCCGCCGCCGGCCGGGACGACGGCGCCCTCCCGATCGACCTCGGCCGCCCGCTCGACGCCGCGGCGGAGTACGAGCGGCAGCTCGCGGAGCTGGCCGGCTCGCCTCGCGCAGGCGCCCTCCGGCTGCTCATCACCGCCGAGTCCGCCGGCGCGCTCGCCGCGGTGGAGATGCGCGACACCGGGCTGCCGTGGCGCACGGACGAGCACGAACGGCTGCTCGAGGAGCTGCTGGGGCCGCGGGTCCCCGACGACCGCCGCCCCGCCGTGCTCGAACGGCTGGCGGGAGAGATCCGCGCCGCGCTCGCGGCTCCGACCCTGAACCCCGACTCGGCCGTGGAGCTGGCCCGAGCACTGCGCGGCGCGGGGATCGAGGTCGACAGCACCAGGGCGCACGAGCTGCGTCGGGTGGACCACCCGGCGGTCGCGCCCCTGCTCGAGTACAAGAAGCTCGCCCGCCTGCACCAGGCGAACGGCTGGCACTGGCTGGACACCTGGGTGCACGGCGGCCGGTTCCGCCCCGACTACGTCGTCAGCGGCGTCGTCACCGGCAGGTGGGCGACGAGGAACAGCGGCGCGATGCAGCTGCCGAAGCAGATCCGGTCCGCGGTCGTCGCCGATCCCGGCTGGAAGCTCGTCGTCGCCGACGCGGCCCAGCTCGAGCCCCGGGTGCTCGCGGGGCTCGCCCACGACCGCGCGATGGCCGAGGCGGGGCACGGCCGCGACCTCTACGCGGGCATCGTGGCGAGCGGCGCCGTGGCGACGCGGGCCGCCGCGAAGGTCGGCATGCTCGGCGCGCTGTACGGCGCCACGAGCGGCGAGGGCGGCCGTCTGGTCCCGCGTCTCGCGGAGCGGTTCCCGCGGGCGCTCGCGCTCGTGGAGCGTGCCGCGCGGGAGGGCGAGCGGGGCGGCACGGTGGCGACCCTGCTCGGGCGCGAGACGCCTCCGGTCTCCGCGCACCAGCGCGAGGTCGACCGGGAGGCCGCCGTGTTCGAGGCGGACGAGGGGGTGCTCCGTCGTGCGCGCGCGATGGCGAGGGACCGGGGGCGCTTCACCCGCAACTTCGTGGTGCAGGGGACCGCAGCGGAATGGGCGCTCTGCTGGATCGCCGACCTGCGGCGCCGGCTCTGGGAGCTCACCGACGAGCCGATCGGCGCTGGTCCGCATCTCGTGTACTTCCTCCACGACGAGGTCATCGTGCACACGCCCGCGCGGCTCGCGGCGGAGGCCGCCGAGGCCGTCTCCGCGTCCGCCGCGTCGGCGGGTCGGCTGCTCTTCGCGGACTTCCCGATCGACTTCCCGCTCGATGTCGCGGTGGTCGACCGGTACTCCGACGCCGGCTGACTGGACGCGGCCCTCAGCGGACGGGCGTTTGCTCTCCTCATGACGACTTCGACGGCACGGCAGGTGATCGCGCCCCGCTACGGCGGGCCCGACGTGGTGGAGCTCACCGAGGTGGAGGTGCCGCAGGCGGGCCCCGGTCAGGTGACGATCGACGTCCGTGCCGCCGGCATGAACCCAGCCGACTTCAAAGGGTTCGCGGGCGGCCCCACGGCCGATCCCGCGGCGCTCCCGATCCGGCCCGGGTACGAGGTGGCGGGCGTCGTCGTCGGCCTGGGGGCCGACACCGAGCTCGCCTCCGGCGGCGGCGCGATCGGTGACGAGGTGCTCGCGTTCCGGGTCTCCGGCGGCTACGCGTCGCGCATCACCGTGCCGGCGAAGGACGTCTTCGCCAAGCCCGCTGCGCTCGACTTCCCTGCCGCTGCGAACCTGCTGCTTGCGGGTTCGACGGCGGAGGACATGCTGCGGGTCGTGCACGCGGCAGCGGGGGAGACGGTGCTCGTGCACGGGGCGTCCGGGGCGGTGGGCGTGATGCTGCTCCAGCTCGCTCGACTGCGTGGCATCGCCGTGGTCGGCACCGCGAGCGATGCGCGCGCCGAGGTCGTCCGGGGCTTCGGCGCCACGCCGGTGCCCTACGGCCGGGGACTGCTCGACCGGGTCCGGGCACTGGCACCGGAGGAGGGGTACGCCGCGGCGCTCGACTGCGTCGGGACCGATGAGGCGGTCGACGTCTCCCTCGCGGTGGCGCCGAAGGACCGCGTGGTGACCATCGCGGCGCAGGCCCGCGCGAAGCGCGACGGGTTCCTCGCGGTCGGGGGTCGCGACCCGGAGAGCGCCGTGTTCCGGGACGGCGTGCGGGCCGGGCTGATCGATCTCGCGGCGGACGGGCGGCTCGTCGTCCCGATCGCGCGCACCTATCCCCTGGAGGCCGCAGCGGAAGCGCTCGCCGTGCTCGCGGAGGGTCACCCGGGCGGCAAGCTCGCCCTCGTCCCCTGAGCCGGCTCCGGCGTGTCGCGGCACCTGACGGCCCGCGCCACGCCGGTCGGCGACCGATCCGGTTGAGTTCCCGGCGTGTCGTCCGGCATACTTCCCGGGAGCCGAATAGGGCCGCGCTAATTTCATATCGGTGTCATCGGGTCATCCGTTCACCACAGGTCGTTGGGGAAGACGTATCTGTTCGAACGGAGGACGAATCCATGGTCACCACAGTCGCCCGCGGCGTGCTGTACGTGCACTCGTCACCGCGCGCACTCTGCCCCCATGTCGAGTGGGCGGCCGGTCATGCCATCGGCCGGCCGGTCAGCTTCACGTGGACGGATCAGCCGGTGCTGCGCGGTGCGCAGCGCACTGATTTCACCTGGGAGGGCGGGCCGGGCACCGGCGCCGCCATCGCGTCGAAGCTGCGCGGGTGGGAGCACCTGCGCTTCGAGGTCACCGAGGACCCTCGGGACGGGGTCGACGGCAGCCGCTGGCTGCACACGCCCGACCTCGGGATCTTCCACGCCCAGACCGACGCGGCCGGCAACATCGTCGTGCCCGAGGACCGGATCCGGGCTGCGATGGACGCCGCAGGCACCAGCGCGATCGAGCTGCACCGCGAGCTCCGGCTCGCCCTCGGACAGGCCTGGGACGACGAGTTGGAGCCCTTCCGGCACGCCATCGGCACCTCGTCCGTCACCTGGCTCCACCGCTCCGCGGTCTGATCCGGGCGACACGCCCGGACCGAATGACCAAGATGTAATTCACCGGCGTGTCACGCCGTGCGGAGGGTGCGGAGTTCAGTACCTTCTTCACGTCCGCCGGTGCGACTTTTCAGTGTTCGGGCTGTATGGGTAGCGGCCCTCGAACCTCAGCATCGCGCGGCAGAAGAGCCCCCGTCCGGATGGGTACCGGAACGGGGGCTCTTCCTCGTCCACGGCGCGTCGACCCGCGCGGTCGAGGCGCGAGCGAGAGCACGTCGGCAGGCCGGATCCACCTCAGCAGGCTCTCCGGGCGGCGTGCAGCCTGCTGAAGCGCGCACAGCCTGCCGAGGTGCTCGCGGTCAGTCGAAGGCGCGCTCGGCGTCCCAGCGCTCGAGGTCCGCGAGCCACGCGGTCGCGGTTCCGTCGGAGGGTGCTCGCCAGTCGCCGCGCGGTGAGAGGGAGCCGCCGGCGAGCACCTTCGGCCCGTTCGGCATCGCGGACCGCTTGAACTGCGCGAAGCCGAAGAAGCGGCGGAGGAAGACCTCGAGCCACCTCCGGATCTCCGGCAGGTCGTACGCCGCCCGCTTCTCCTCCGGGAAGTGCGGCGGCCAGGCGCCCGCTGCGGGGTCGTGCCACGCGTGCCAGGCGAGGAAGGCGATCTTCGACGGGCGGAAGCCGTACCGGAGCACGTGGAAGAGCGCGAAGTCCTGCAGGGCGTACGGCCCCACCTTCGACTCGGTCGACTGCAGCTGATCGCCCGGAACGAGTTCGGGGCTGATCTCGGTGTCGAGGATCCGGCCGAGCGTCGCCGACACCTCGGCGTCGAACTGGCCGGTGGCGATCACCCACCGGATGAGGTGCTGGATGAACGTCTTCGGGATCCCGCCGTTGACGTTGTAGTGGCTCATCTGATCGCCCACGCCGTACGTGGACCAGCCGAGCGCCAGCTCCGACAGGTCGCCGGTGCCGAGCACGATCCCGCCCCGCTGGTTCGCGATGCGGAAGAGGTAGTCGGTGCGGAGGCCCGCCTGCACGTTCTCGAAGGTCACGTCGTACACGGGCTCGCCGTCGCCCGCCGGATGCCCGAGCTCCCGAAGCATCGTCGTCGCGGTCGGCCGGATGTCGATCTCCCCGACGGTCACGCCCAGCGAGCGCATGAGTGAGCGGGCGTTGCCGCTCGTCTCGTCCCCGGTCGCGAACCCCGGCAGCGAGAACGCGAGCACATCGGTGCGCGGTCGGCCGGTGCGGTCCATCGCCTGCGCGGCCACGAGCAGCGCCTGGGTGGAGTCGAGGCCGCCGGAGACGCCGATGACCACCTTCGGCCGTCCGATCGCCTCGAGCCGCTGCACGAGGCCGGCGACCTGGATGTTGTAGGCCTCGTAGCAGTCCTGCGCGAGCCGCGCCTCGTCGGCGGGGACGAACGGGAACCGCTCCACCCGGCGTTCGAGCCCGATGTCGCCCTGCACCGGACGCAGGTCGAACCGAATGCGGCGGAAGCCGTCGACGCGGTCGGCGTGCGTGCGGCGGTTGTCGTCGAACGTCCCCATCCGCATGCGCTCCTGGCGCAGCAGGTCGAGGTCAACGTCGGCGACCGCGATCCGGTCCCCGTCCGGGAAGCGGGCGGTCTCCGCGAGGAGCACGCCGTTCTCGTAGATCATCGTCTGCCCGTCCCAGGACAGGTCCGTGGTGGACTCGCCCCGTCCGGCGGCGGCGTAGACGGACGCGGCGAGGCAGCGTGCGGACGCCGACTGCACGAGGAGCCGGCGCTGCTCGGCGCGGCCCACGGTGATCGGGCTCCCCGACAGGTTGGCGAGCACGGTCGCACCGGCGAGGGCCGCTTCGGCGCTCGGGGGCACCGGGACCCACATGTCCTCGCAGATCTCCACGTGCAGCACGAGACCCGCGAGATCGGCGGCCTCGAACAGCAGGTCCGGTCCGAACGGCACCTCCTGATCGCCGACCCGGATCACGCCGCCGCGCCGGTCGTCGCCGGGGGTCAGCTGTCGCCGCTCGTAGAACTCGCGATAGGTGGGGAGGTAGGACTTCGGCACGACGCCGAGGACCCTGCCGCGGTGGACGACGACCGCGCAGTTGAAGACGCGGCCCTCGTGGCGCAGCGGCGCGCCGAGGACGAGCACGGGCTGCAGCTCGACGCTGTCGGCCACGATCCTCCGCAGGCCCGCCTCCACGGCGTCGAGCAGCGCGTCCTGCAGCACCAGGTCGTCGAGCGAGTAGCCGGAGAGCGCCAACTCGGTGAAGACCGCGACGTCGACCCCGTCGTCGCTGCAGCGCTCCGCGAGCTCGAGCACGTCCTCGGCGTTGGCGATCGGGTCGCCGACGGTCGTGAGGCCCGTGCAGGCGGCCACCCGGGCGAACCCGTGCTCGTGGATGGAGCGGAAGTCCATCAGCGCGCTCCGCGGGTCAGACGGTCGCGAAGACGGTCACCGCGTTGTGGCCGCCGAAGCCGAAGGAGTTGCTGACCGCGACCAGATCGCCGTCGGGCAGCGGCCGCGGCGAGGTGGCGACGTCGAGCGGGATCTCCGGGTCCGGGTCGGAGAGGTTGATGGTCGGGGGAGCGACCCGCTCGTGCAGCGCCTTCACCGTGAAGACCGCCTCGATCGCGCCCGCGCCGCCGAGGAGGTGCCCCGTGGCCGCCTTGGTCGCGCTCACCACAACGTCGTCGAGGTGAGCGCCGAACACGGCCCGCATCGACTTGTACTCGGCGATGTCGCCGACCGGCGTGCTCGTCGCGTGGGCGTTGATGTGGGCGACGTCGCCGACCGACATCCCGGCGTCCTCGAGCGCGAGGCGCATCGTGCGCGGCACCGAGCCGCCCGGGTCCGGGTCGGGGGCGCTGATGTGGAACGCATCGCTCGTCACCGCGCCGCCGAGGAGGCGCGCGTAGATCCGAGCGCCGCGGGCCCTCGCGTGGTCCTCGCGCTCCAGGATGAGCGCAGCGGCCCCCTCGCCGAGCACGAAGCCGTCCCGGCCCGCGTCGTACGGGCGGGACGCGAGCGCCGGCTCGTCGTTCCGCTTCGACAGCGCCTGCATCTGCGCGAACGCCGCGAGCGGGAGGGCGTGCACGCACGCCTCCGTACCGCCCGCGATGATGACGTCCGCGTACCCGAGTCGCAGGTGATCGAGCGCGTTCCCGATCGCCTCGTTGCTGGAGGCGCACGCCGACACCACGGTGCGGGCGCCGGCGCGCGCCTTGAACTCCATCTCGATCGCCGCGGCGGCGGCGTTCGGCATCAGCATCGGGACCGTCATCGGCGGGACGCGCCGCGGCCCCTTCTCCTTCAGCGTGTCCCACGCCGACAGCAGGGTCCAGACCCCGCCGATCCCGGTCGCCCAGTCGACGCCGAGGCGGGTCGGGTCGACGTCGGGGGCACCGGCGTCCGCCCACGCGTCCCGCGCGGCGAGCAGCGCGAGCTGCGCGCCGCGGTCGAGGCGCTTCGCCTCGATCCGGTCGAGCACCTCGGTCGGGTCGACCTTCGTCGTCGCGGCGAAGGTCACGGGCAGCTGCAGCTCCTCCACCCAGGGGTAGGGCAGCGTCCGCGCACCGGATTCACCGGCGAGCAGAGCCGTCCACGTGTCCTGCGCGTTCGCACCGAGGGGCGAGAACGCACCGATACCGGTGACGACGATGTCTGGAGCTGCCATGGAGCTGCGGAGGCCTTCCGAAGGGGTGGGTCAGGACTGGGCGGCGGTGATGAAGTTGACCGCGTCGCCGACGGTCTTGAGGTTCTTGACCTCTTCGTCGGGGATCTTCACGTCGAACTTCTCCTCGGCGTTCACGACGATGGTCATCATCGAGATGGAGTCGATGTCGAGGTCGTCCGTGAACGACTTCTCCATCTCGACGGTGTCGGTGGCGATGCCCGTCTCGTCGCTGATGAGCTCGGCGAGGCCGGCGAGGACTTCTTCGGTGGACTGGGCCATGTGGGGGTCGTTCTCCTTGGTCTCACAGGCTCCGCAGCGCGCGGAACCGGTCGATGGTCAGTGTATTGGGGCGTCCGTCGCGCCCCGTCAGGGGAGGCGCACGACCTGAGCGCCGAAGACGAGCCCTGCGCCGAATCCGATCTGCAGGGCGAGGCCTCCCGACAGCTCCGGGTGCTCGCCGAGCAGCGCATGCGCGGCGAGCGGGATGGACGCGGCGGAGGTGTTGCCGGTGTGGGCGATGTCCCGGGCGATCGCGACGTGCGCGGGCAGCTTCAACTGCTTCGCGAGCTCGTCGATGATGCGCATGTTCGCCTGGTGTGGGATGAAGGCCGCGAGGTCGTCCGCGGTGATGCCTGCGGCGTCGATCGCCTGCTGCGCGACCTTCGCCATCTCCCAGACCGCCCAGCGGAAGACGGTGGGCCCCTCCTGGCGCAGCGTCGGCCAGTCGACCTCGCCGCGGCCGTCGCGGTACGCGGCCAGCGGGCTGTCCATGCCCACCACGTCCCACTTCGAGCCGTCGGAGCCCCACACGGTGGGGGAGACGCCCGGCTCGTCCGACGGGCCGAGCACCGCGGCGCCGGCCCCGTCCGCGAGGAGGAAGGAGATCGTGCGGTCCGTCGGCTTCGCGTAGTCGGAGAGCTTCTCGGCGCCGACGACGAGCACGTACTCGGCGAGCCCCGTGCGGATGAAGGAGTCGGCCTGGGCGACGCCGTACGTGAAGCCCGCGCAGGCGGCGGAGATGTCGTAGGCGGGAGCCGGCGTCGCGCCGACGCGCTCCGTGAGCAGCGCCGCGAGCGACGGGGTCTGCACGGTGTTCGAGATCGTGGACACGAGGACGGCCCCGATCTGGTCCGGCCGGATCCCGGCCGTCTCGATCGCCTGCTTCGCGGCCTGCTCGGCGAGGTCCACCGCCTCCACCTCGGCGCTGGCCCTGCGCCGCTCGATCACACCGGTGCGCTGGCGGATCCACTCGTCGGACGAGTTGATCGGGCCGACGATGTCGTCGTTCGGGACGGTCACGTCGCCGCGCGCGGCGCCGTAGGCGAGGATGCGCGAACCGGGACGCCCGGTCGTCTGGTGCAGGGCGGTCACCGGAGGCCCGCGATCGCGATGCGCGTCGTGATGATGTTCATTCGGTCCGATCGAGCAGGTCCTGCGCCGCGGGGATGTCCGACGGCGTCTTCACCGCGACGGTCGGCACCCCCTTGAGCGCGCGCTTCGCGAGCCCGGTCAGCGTGCCGGCCGGGGCCAGCTCGACGAGCCCGGTGATCCCGGCACCAGCGAACGACTCCATGCAGCGGTCCCACCGTACCGGCGACGCCACCTGACCGACCAGCAGGTCGAGGAACGCGCGGCCGCTCGTCACGGCGGATCCGTCGCGGTTCGTCCACAGGCGGGTCGCCGGGTCGACCGGGGAAAGGGAGCCGGCGAAGTCGCGCAGGGCGTCGACCGCGGACCCCATGAAGGCGGTGTGGAAGGCACCCGCGACCTGGAGGGGGATGACCCTCGCGCCGGCGGGCGGCTCCGCCCGCAGCGCCTCGAGTGCGGGCAGCTCGCCCGCTGCGACGATCTGCGAGGCGCCGTTGCGGTTCGCCGGGGTGAGGCCCAGCTCGGTGAGCCGGTCGATCACGACCGTCTCGTCGCCGCCCACGACCGCGCTCATCCCGGTCGGGGTCGCGTCGGCGGCCGCCGCCATCGCCCGCCCGCGGACCGCCACGAGGCGCATGCCGTCCTCTGCGGGCAGCACGCCGCTCACGACGGCAGACGTCACCTCGCCGACCGAGTGACCGGCGACGGCCTCGATCCGACGCTGGAGCGCGGCGGCGGTGATGATGCCCGCAGCGACGATGAGCGGCTGGGCGACCTCCGTCCGGCGGATCGTGTCCGCGTCGGCGGTGGTCCCGAGCGACACGAGGTCGAGCCCAGCGGCCTCGCCGAGGGCCTCGAGCTGGGCGCGGACGCCGTCGAGCTCCAGCCACGGCGCGAGGAACCCGGGGGTCTGCGAGCCCTGCCCGGGCGCGACGACGACGATCACGAGGATCCAGTCTGGCGGACGGATCGCACAGAACGCTGAGCACGCCTCCAACGATCTGCTCGAATCGTTGTGCGAGCCCCACAGCCCAGGCGGCGGGGTTCAGCGCTTGCGGCGCACCTGCGGCGGCTCGCTGATCGCGCCGACGATCAGCGCCGCGTGCAGCACGAACGCGTCGCGCGGCGAGGTCGGATCCCACCCGAGCAGCTCCGTGATGCGCTTCAAGCGGTACCGGACGGTGTTCGGGTGCACGTACAGCTCGCGAGCGGTGCCCTCGAGCGAGCGCCCGTTGTCGAGGTACGCCCAGAGCGTCGCGAGCAGCTCGGGGCTGTGATGCTCCTTGAGCGGCGCGTGGATCCGGGTCACGAGCGTGGTCCTGGCGAGCGGGTCCCCGGCGAGCGCGCGCTCCGGCAGCAGGTCGTCGGCCGCGACCGGTCGGGGCGCCGAGCGCACCGCGCGCGCCGCGGCGAAGCCCGCGAGGGCGGCCCGGGCGCTGCGGGAGGCGGCGACCAGGTCCGGCACCGTGGGCCCGAGGACGACGGGCCCGGCGCCGAACCCCGACTCGAGACTCGTGGCGATGTCGAGGAAGGACGGCTGCGAGCCGGGCGGCAGCTCCTCCGCGGGCGGATCCTCCGGTCGCGGCGGCGGTTCCTCGGTTCGGGGGAGCGGGCCCGCCGCCTCGTCCGAGCGGCCGATGACGAGCACGAGGCGGGCGCCTTGCACACCGATGAGCACGTCGGAGGCGAGGTGGCGCGCGGTCCGCCGCAGCTGGTCGACGTCGAGCAGCCGGGGCGTCGTCCCGACCAGGACCGAGACCTCCCCGTGGCCGTGCCAGCCGAGCGCCGCGATCCGGCTCGGCAGCGCGTCGTCGGCCTCTCCGGAGAGGATCGAGTCGACGACCAGCGCCTCGAGCCGGGCGTCCCACAGCCCGCGAGCCTCCGCAGCCCTGGCGTACACGTCGGCCGCGGCGAACGCGATCTCGCGCGAGTACAGCAGGATCGGCTCGCGGAGGGTCTGATCGGTCGCGCTCGAGATGCGCTCCTCCACCACCTCCACCGTGGCGCGGATCAGCTGCAGCGTCTGCTGCAGGCTCACCGAGCGCAGCAGCTCCCGCGGCGCCGCCCCGAACACGTCGGCGGCGATCCACGGCGTGGACGACGGGTCCTCGTACCAGCTGATGAACGAGCGGATGCCCGCCTGCGCCACCAGCCCGACCGAACTGCGCCGGCCGGGCGGCATCTCCCGGTACCAGGGGAGCGTGTCCTCGAGCCGCTTCAGGGTGGCGGTGGCGAGCTCACCCGCGATCTGGCGGAGCCACGCGAGGGTCTCCGCCTTGGACCGAGCCGCCACCGCCCGTCAGCTCAGCTCTCGCCGCCGGTCGATCCCGAGGTGCCGGCGGTGACGTCGTGCAGCCGGTACCGCTCGATCGCCTGCGCGGCCGCGTAGGGGTCGACCTTGCCCTCGTCGGCCAGGGCCTCGAGCGCGCGGACCACGACGGACGGGCCGTCGATGTGGAAGAAGCGCCGCGCCGCGGCCCGGGTGTCGGAGAAGCCGAAGTCGTCCGCGCCGAGCGTCGCGTAGGTGCGCGGCACGAACTGACGGATCTGATCGGGCACCGAGTGGGCGAAGTCGCTGACCGCCACCACGGGGCCCTCCGTCTGCTCGAGCTTCTCGGTCACGAACGGCGTCCGGCGGTCCGCGGTCGGGTTCAGGAACGCCTCGTGCTCGGCCTTCAGGCCGTCCCGGCGCAGCTCGCTCCAGGAGGTGACGCTCCAGACGTCCGCCGCGACGCCCCAGTCCTTCTCGAGCAGCTCCTGCGCCTCGAGCACCCACGGCACGCCGACGCCGGAGGCGAGCAGCTGCACGCGCGGGCCCTGCGACTCGGAGCGCTTCAGCAGGTAGATGCCCCGCTTCACGCCCTCGACGTCGAGCCCCTCCGGTTCGGCCGGCTGCGGCATCGGCTCGTTGTAGACCGTCAGGTAGTACATGACGTTCGGCTCCGGGTGCTCACCCCCGTACATCCGCTCGAGGCCGTCGGCGACGATGTGGCCGATCTCGTACCCGTACGCCGGGTCGTAGGCGACCACGGCCGGGTTCGTCTCCGCGAGCGCGAGCGAGTGGCCGTCCGCGTGCTGCAGGCCCTCGCCGGTCAGCGTGGTGCGCCCCGCGGTCGCGCCGATGAGGAACCCGCGGGCCATCTGGTCGCCCGCGGCCCACAGGGCGTCGCCCGTGCGCTGGAACCCGAACATCGAGTAGAAGACGTAGACCGGGATGAGCGGCTCGCCGTGGGTGGCGTAGGAGGTGCCGATCGCGGTGAACGCGGCCACCGCGCCGGCCTCGTTGATGCCGACGTGGACGATCTGGCCCTGCGGGCTCTCCTTGTAGGCGAGCAGCAGCTCACGGTCCACCGAGGTGTAGTGCTGCCCACGCGGGTTGTAGATCTTCGCCGTCGGGAAGAAGGCGTCGATGCCGAACGTCCGTGCCTCGTCGGGGATGATCGGCACCACGCGAGCGCCGAAGTCCTTGGCGCGCACGAGGTCCTTGAGCAGCCGGACGAACGCCATCGTGCTGGCGACCTGCTGCGTGCCGGAGCCCTTCTTCACGACCTGGTACGCCTTCGCGTCCGGCAGCGCGAGCGGCTTGTGCTCGGTACGGCGCTGGGGCACGTAGCCGCCGAGCGCACGACGGCGCTCCTGCAGGTACTGGATCGCCTCGTCGTCCTGTCCCGGGTGGTAGTACGGCGGAAGGTAGGGGTTCTCCTCGAGCTGCGCGTCGCTGATCGGGATCCGCAGCTCGTCGCGGAACTGCTTCAGGTTGTCGAGCGTGAGCTTCTTCATCTGGTGGGTCGCGTTGCGCCCGGCGAAGTTCGGCCCGAGGCCGTAGCCCTTGATCGTCTTCGCGAGGATGACCGTCGGCTGCCCCTTGTGCAGCATCGCCGCCTGGTAGGCCGCGTAGACCTTCCGGTAGTCGTGGCCGCCGCGCTTGAGGTTCCAGATCTGGTCGTCCGTGTAGTCCTCGACGAGCTTCGCGGCGCGAGGGTCGCGGCCGAAGAAGTTCTCGCGGACGTAGGCGCCGTTCTCCGCCTTGTACGTCTGGAAGTCGCCGTCGGGCGTCGTGTTCATGAGCCGGAGCAGCGCGCCGTCGGTGTCGCGGGCGAGGAGGTCGTCCCACTCCCGGCCCCACACGACCTTGATCACGTTCCACCCCGCGCCGCGGAAGTAGCTCTCGAGCTCCTGGATGATCTTGCCGTTGCCGCGGACGGGTCCGTCCAGGCGCTGCAGGTTGCAGTTGATGACGAACGTGAGGTTGTCGAGCCCCTCGTTCGCCGCGACCTGCAGCTGGCCGCGGCTCTCGACCTCGTCCATCTCGCCGTCGCCGAGGAACGCCCAGACGTGGCTCTCGGACGCGTCCTTGAGACCGCGGTTCGTGAGGTACTTCGCGAGCTGGGCCTGGTAGATCGCGTTGATGGGCCCGAGCCCCATCGACACCGTCGGGAACTGCCAGAACTCCGGCATGAGGCGGGGATGAGGATAGGAGGGGAGGGCGTGCGGCGCGTGCGACTTCTCCTGCCGGAACCCGTCGAGGTCGGCCTCGGACAGCCGGCCCTCGAGGAACGCGCGGGCGTACATGCCGGGAGAGGCATGACCCTGGAAGAAGACCTGGTCCCCTCCGCCCGGGAAGTCGGGTCCGCGGAAGAAGTGGTTGTAGCCGACCTCGTAGAGCGCGGCGGACGAGGCGTAGGTCGAGATGTGGCCGCCGACCGCGATGCCGGGTCGCTGCGCGCGGTGCACGGTGATGGCCGCGTTCCAGCGGATCCACGCGCGGTAGCGCCGCTCGACGTCCTCGTCGCCGGGGAACGTCGGCTCGTCCTCGGGCGCGATGGTGTTGACGTAGTCCGTCGTGGGCACCATCGGGATGCCGAGGTGCAGCTCCTGGGACCTGCTGAGCAGGCTGAGCATGATCTCGCGCGCCCGCTCGTGGCCGAGCCGGCTCACGAGGGTGTCGAGGGACTCCACCCACTCGGCGGTCTCGGCCGGGTCACGGTCGAGGGTGCCTGCGAGGTAGGGATTCTGATCGTTGACCGCCACCCGCGTTCTCACTTCCTGGTCGAGGACGAGCGGTGATCGATCCTAGTGCGCGAGCGCCGTGCGGCAGCCCCGCGGACCATGGTTCGTCGAGGACCCACGGCAGTACGCTGACCGCCGTCGGGGCCTTTAGCTCAGTCGGTAGAGCGCCACGTTTACACCGTGGATGTCACGCGTTCGAGTCGCGTAGGGCCCACCGCGGTCCGGCGTGCTGGATCGACGCCCCGTCCCGAGTCCGACGGAGCGCAGCGTCGTATCTGGGACCGGGCGTCGATCCCGCGATGCGGTTCGAGCACACGCCGCGGAGCGGGGGAGGCGCGTCCGTGGCCGCCGCTACGATCCTCCGCATGGCGGACGACCGGTCGAACACCGGCTCCGCGGCGACCGAGGGCGCCGTCCACGACGACGACGAGCTCGCCGAGGTGCTCGCCGCAGAGCTGGAGCGCTACTCCACCGGCTCCGTGCCGGTGCTCCCGCGCGACAGCGCCCCTGCCGCTCAGGAGCCGCCGCTCCAGCCGCTCGCGGTGCCGCGGATCGACGAGGCGCCGCAGCGGGAGCCGTCGGTGCCGGACGGCAGCGCGTTCTCGCGGCGGGCCGCGGCGTTCGAGCGCGCGATCCGCCCGCCCGCGTTCGACGCGCCGGTGCCCGAGCGGTCCGTGCACGAGCCGTCCGTGCCGGAGCCGTCCGTGCCGGAGCCGTCCGTGCCCGAATGGTCCGTGCAGTCGACCGCTGGAGCCGGGCTGGGGACGGAGCGGCCGACGGCACTGCACGGCTCGCCCGGACCGGTCATGCAGCCGACTCCGCTGCCGACGGCCGACGACCTGCCCGTGAAGCGCCGGACCGGCTTCCGTCCGCCGCCGTCCGCGATCGCGACGCCGCCCGTCGAACCGCTCGACCGGGTGCTGCCGCCCACCGGTCCGGTCTCCCTCCCGGAGCCGACGGCGAGCCTCCTCGAGGCGATGATCACCGGCGCGATCCCGACGATCGAGACGCCGGTGCAGCGCAGCGCCAGGCACGCGGCGCCGCGGGAGTCGCAGGAGCCCGTCCCGACGCCCACCGGGGATCGGTTCGCGACCGGTCCCGCGGCCTCCGGGGGCTTCTACGAGGACTGGGAGCAGTCGCTCCGCTCGATCGGCCGGCCTCGGCCGCCGTGGGAGACGGACGACGAGATCGTCCCGACCGGCGGCGACGTCGACGTCGCGACCGTCGCGCTCCCCGTGCAGGGCAGCCGTCCGGTGCCGCGCACCGACGCCGAACCGATGCGGCGCGGGGCGCACGCGCTGCCGGAGGACTCGGGCCCGATCCGGGTCCCCGACGGCATGCTGCAGCCGCGGCGTTCGGGGCGGCGCCGCGCTCCTGCGCCCGACGAGATCGTGCCGGAGCCGCCGGCGCCCCCGTTCGCCGTCTCGCCTCAGGGGCCCGTCCTCCCTCCCGTGGACGACCGGCCGGAGGAGCCCGACCTCGACGTGCGCGGCGCCGCCCAGCGCCCGGTCCCGCCGTTCGGCTTCGCGGAGCAGCCCTTCGCGCCGCAGGGCTTCACCGAGCCGTCGCCCCGACCGTTCACGGAGGTCCACGACGCGTGGCTGCCGCCGGAGGAGGCGCCGGTCGCGGGCGGGCTCTTCGACGTCGACGACGAGGGGATCGACGAGGTCGCCGTCGACTACCCCGAGGTCAGCGCGGCGACGACGGGCGCGGTGGACCTGCCGAGCGTCGAACCGCGGCCCCGGACCGCCCCCGTCCTGATCGAGCGCGTGCGGACCGCGCTGCTCCAGCTGCCGACCGTGCCGCCGTCGCCGACGGGGTCCGGTGCCGCCGCCGTCGTCGGACGCTGGGTCGGCGCGTTCGCGTCACCGCTCGTGCTGGTGCTCGGCTTCGGCCTGGCGGCGGCCGGAGCCGGACCCGGCGCGGTCGTGGCGGTGCTCCTCGGCGCGCTGCTCGCGGTCCCCGCGCTCGTGCGCGTGGCGGGATGGTCGGCGCGCGTGGCCGACGACGGCGCGATGCTCGAGACGACGGTCCTGGGCTCCCGCGCCGGTCGCGTCGCCGCGGTCGTGCTCCTGGTCGCCCGGCTGGGGACGGCCGCGGCCGTGCTCCTCGCGATCGGATCCACGGCGGGCGCCTGGGCGGGCCGGACCGGGGCGCTCGGCCTCGGCTCCTCGAGCGCGGCCCTGCTCGGCTGCACCGCGGTCGGGCTCGTCGCCGTCCTGTGCGCGGCGCTCCCGACCAGGGCGACCGCGGTGCTCACGCTGGTCGCCGCCGTCCTCGGGGCGGTGGGCACGCTGCTCATCGCGCTGGTCCTCGCCCCGACCGGCGGCACCGCCGCCGCAGCGACCGGGGGAGGCGCGGTGGCCGCCGCGGGGGCGGGGTTCGCCGCGGTGGGGCTGCTCCTCGTGCTGATCGGCGCCGACGTCGCGCGGTGGCGCACCGATCTCGCCAACCCGGTCTCGACCGCCGTCGCCTCCGCGGTGTCGGCGGTGTGCGGCGCGGTGATGATCTCGGGCTCGGCGGTGATCGCCGGTCGGCTCTCCGGGGGCGGCGCGGGCGTGGACGAGTTCGCGGGTGCGCTGTCCGACGCGTCGGCGAGCCTGCTGGCCGCCCCGATGCTCGTCATCCTGCTGGTGTCGGCCCTGACGCTCCCGGTGCTGCTCATGCGGTCGGCCGGCGCATCGGCCGCGCGTCTCCTCGGCGCAGGACGGCCGGTGCGGCTCGGCGCCGCCGCGAGCGGCCTCCTCGCGCTCGCCGTCGCGCTCGGGATGCTGGCGGCCGGCGTGGGCACGACCGCCGCCGTGCTCGCCGTCGCCGGGATCTGCGGGGTGCCGGTCGCGGCGTGGGCCGGCGTGCTGACCACCGGAGGAGCCGCGCGGCGTCCGTCCACGACGGCCGTCGGACTCGCCGTCGCCGTGCTCGTCGGCTGGGCGCTCTCCGACGGGCTGGTCCCCGGCGCCACGAGCCCGCTGCTCGCCGTGCTGCCTCCGTCGTCCGGGCTGCACGGGGGACCGGTCGTCGGCCTCGCGGCAGCGCTCCTGATCGGTGCGGCCGGCGGCCTGCTCGGCCGTTCCTCCGCGGCGACCGGCGGCCGCGCGGCGGCCGGTCCCGCCGATACGGTGGAGGGATGACGGTTCCTGGCATCACTGCACCTCCGGCGACCCAGGCGCGACTGCTCGACCTGCAGGGCATCGACGACGAGCTGACCAGGATCAGCCAGCACCGTCGCCGCCTGCAGCAGGCGGGCGACATCGCGGCGGCCGAGGCCGAGCGGAGCGCGTTGCGGCGCGCGGCCGCGGATCGGCGCGGCGAGCTCGAGGACCTGCGCACGCGGATCGGGCGCGTCGAGACCGACGTGCGGACGGTGGAGCAGCGGCTCCAGCGCGACGAGGGGCGCCTCGCGACGACGAGCTCGCCCAAGGACGCGAGCGGGCTCGAGCAGGAGATCGCATCGCTCCGCCGCCGCCGCGAGGCCCTCGAGGACGACGAGCTCGAGCTCATGGAGCAGGTCGAGACCGTGGAGTCCGCGGCCACGGTCGTCGCGAACTCGCTGGCCGAGGTGGAGGACCGGATCGCGGCCCTCCGGACCGACCGGGACGACGCGCTCGCCGGGCTCGAGGCCCAGCAGGCGGCCGCGCACGAACGCCGCACCGCGCTCGTCGGCGAGCTGCCAGCCGACCTCGTCGCGCTCTACGACCGGCAGCGCACCCGCTACGGGATAGGCGCCGCGCGGCTCGTGGGCGCGGTCTCGGAGGGAAGCAACATGGCGCTCACCGGCGCGGACCTCGCCGCGGTCCGCTCGGCCGCACCGGATGCGGTCGTGCTGGATCCGGAGAGCAACTGCATCCTCATCCGGTCCTGACCCGATGAGCCCGGGGAGACGCGGCCGGGGCGTCGCGGGACGTCGCCTCGCCGTCGCGGTCCTCGCGGGCCTGGCTGCGGGGTTCGGGGCCGCGGCGCCGCTCGGGGCCGAGTTCGGGCCCGCCGTCGGCTGGCTCGTCGCCGCGACCGTGTACCTCGTGTGGACCTGGCTCGCGGTCGGACGGATGGACGCGGAGACCACCAGGAGGCGGGCGACGCGCGAGGACCCGACCGTCACCGCCTCGCACGTCGTGCTGCTCGTCGCGAGCCTGGCGAGCCTCGCCGGGGTGGCGGTCCTGCTCGTCGCGAGCGGGAAGGGGCAGAACGTGCCGGCTGCGGCGCTCGGCCTGCTCAGCGTCGGCGCCTCCTGGTTCACGGTGCACACCGTCTACACGCTCGGCTACGCGGCCGCGTACTACGGCGGCACCCCGGGTGGCATCGACTTCAATCAGCGTGCGGCGCCCGCGTACTCAGACTTCGCGTACGTCGGCTTCACGCTCGGGATGACGTACCAGGTGTCGGACACGACGATCACGGACACGGCCATCCGCGGCATGGTGCTCCGGCACTCGCTGCTGTCATACGCGCTCGGCGCGGTGGTCATCGCGACCACGGTGAACCTGGTCGTCGCCCTGCTGGGCTGACCTGCATCGCCCGCGCGGGCGAGAAGAACGGGCCGGCGATACGCCGGGTTCTGTACCCGCCCCGAGCGGGGCGGGTGACGGCCATCTCTCTCGGGGACGCGTTGCCGCGGCCCTCCAGCGGTCCACCCGGGACCATCGGCGAGCAACCGAATCGGTCCCTGTTCGACCTTGCTCCAGGCGAGGTTTACCCAGCGAGCCCGCTCACACGGGCCCCTGGTGGTCTCTTACACCACCGTTTCACCCTTACCGCCGTCCGGCCGTGAGGCCGGGCGGAGGCGGTCTGCTCTCTGTTGCACTTGCTCTCGGGTCACCCCGGGTGGGCGTTACCCACCGCCCTGCTCTGTGGAGCCCGGACGTTCCTCGGCGCCGGCCTCACGACCGGCGACGCGACCGTCTGCCGGCCCGTTCCGGCGACGAGTCTACGGGGCGACCGGGTTCGTCTCGCGGATCAGGTGCTCGGCGCCCTTCGTGCGGCGCTGGCCTGAGCCGTGCGCCGCGAGCGAGGCGGCCCCGAGGATCCCCGCGTTGTTCCGGAGGGTCGCCGCCACGATCGGGGTCTCGAGCTGCAGGAGGGGGAGGAACTCCTCGGCGTGCTTGCTCACCCCGCCGCCCACGATGAACAGGTCGGGGGAGAACAGCCGCTCGAGGGTCGTGTAGTACGTCTGCAGGCGCCCGGCCCAGCGCTTCCAGCTGAGCTCCTTCTTCTCGCGCACGAGGTTGGAGGCGTACTTCTCGTAGTCGCGATGGGGACCGATGTCGAGGTGGCCGAGCTCCGCGTTGGGCACGAGCAGGTTGCGGTAGATGATCGCGCTCCCGATGCCCGTGCCGAGCGTGGTCATGATCACGAGCCCGTCCTGGTCCTTCGCGGCGCCGTACTCGCTCTCCGCGTAGCCGGCCGCGTCCGCGTCGTTGACGAACGTGATGTCGCGACCGAGCGATCCCTCGAACAGCTGCTCGGCGGCGAGGCCGATCCACTTCTTCGAGACGTTCGCGGCGGACATCGTGCGGCCGTCCCGCACGACGGCGGGGAAGCAGACACCGATCGGAGCCGTGTCGTCCGACTCGGACAGCTCCGCGAGGATCGACCGAACCACGGCGACGACGTCGTCGGGCTCGCCGCCCTCCGGGGTCGCGTGCTTGATGCGGTCGCTGACCAGCTCGCCGGAGTCGAGGTCGACGAGACCGCCCTTGATGCCGGTCCCGCCGATGTCGATGCCGATCGCCTGCGCCACGGCCGTCACAGTAGTGCCCGCGTTAGCATGCCCGCTGGGGCGCGGCCCCTGGCGAGAGGAGGCCTCGTGGCCGACGACGAGCAGTGGTGGTACAACACGCGGACCGGTGAGGTCGAGCACGGCGCGCAGTCCCCGTGGTCGGATCGTGCGGGCCCGTACCGGACCCGCGAGGAGGCCGAGGGGGCGCCGGCGCGCATCGCGGCGAACTCGCGCCGCATGGCGGAGGACGACGACTAGACCGGCACCGGGCCTCCGACCCGCGCCGCAGCGCTCCGCCCGCGCCCGCGAGCACGACAGCAGGAATCGTCGAGCCCGACAGCAGGACGCGATCGCATCGGCAGGAGTGATCGCGCGTTCTCGTCCTGCTGAAGCGCCTCGATCCTGCTGAAGTGCTCCTCCGGCCGGCTGCAGCGGCGGCGGGTGGGAGGCCGGGTGAGGCCGGACTACTCGTACTCGTGCTCGGGGGCCGGGTACGCGCCGGAGGCGACGTCTCCCCGGAAGTCCGCGACGGCCTTCGACAGCGCGCCGCGCAGATCCGCGTACTGCTTCACGAAGCGGGGGAGCCTGCCCCCGGTGAGCCCGGCGAAGTCCGTCCACACCATCAGCTGGCCGTCGACGTGCGGGCCCGCGCCGACCCCGATGGTGGGGATCGAGAGCCGCTCGGTCACCCGCCGGGCCGCCTCCGACGGCACCATCTCGAGCACGACGGCGAACGCCCCCGCGTCCTCGACCGCGATCGCGTCGGCCAGCAGCTCGTCCGCGTCGTCGCCACGGCCCTGCACCCGGTGGCCGCCGAGCCGGTGCTCGCTCTGGGGCGTGAAGCCGATGTGCGCCATCACGGGGATGCCCGCCTCCACGACCCGCGCGATCTGGTTGGCGCTGCGGCGGCCGCCCTCGAGCTTCACGGCGTGCGCCCCGGTCTCCTTCATGAACCGGATCGCGGTGGTGAGCGCCTGCTCCGGGCCGATCTCGTACGACCCGAACGGCAGATCCGCGACGACGAAGGCGCGGTGCACCGAGGACGCGACGGCACGGGCGAGGGGGATGAGCTCCTCCGTCGTCACGGGGACGGTCGTGTCGTACCCGAGCACGGTGTTGCCCGCGGAGTCACCGACGAGCAGGAAGTCGATGCCGGCCTCGTCGAAGATCGCCGCCGTGTTGGTGTCGTAGCTGGTCAGTCCGGTGATGCGGACGCCGTTGCGCTTCGCGTCGAGGAAGTGCCGCGTGCGCACCTTCGCCTTGGGGTCAGCCATGCGCCGAGGCTACGCGAGCGCGATGCGCCGTGTCGGGCCCTCCCGGTAGGTTGGCACCAGGCTCCCACGCCGAGTCCCAGCACGCCACGCGACGAGGAGTGAATCCGAAGTGGTCGACAAGCAGCGCGACTTCGTGCTCCGCACGATCGAGGAACGCGGCATCAAATTCGTCCGCCTGTGGTTCACGGACGTCGTCGGGACGCTCAAGTCGGTGGCGATCGCCCCGGCCGAGGTGGAAGGGGCGTTCGCGGAGGGCATCGGGTTCGACGGCTCGGCGATCGAGGGCTACACGCGCTCGTACGAGGCCGACGTGCTCGCCATGCCGGACCCGGGCACGTTCCAGATCCTCCCGTGGCGGGGGGAGATCGACCCGACCGCGCGGATGTTCTGCGACATCACGACCCCCGACGGGCAGCCGGCCGCCGCGGACCCGCGCAACGTGCTGAAGCGGGCGCTCGCGAAGGCGAACGACCACGGCTTCACCTTCTACACGCATCCCGAGATCGAGTTCTACCTCCTGAAGTCCTCGGCGATCGGCCCGAACGGGCCGGAGCCCGTCGACTCCGCCGGCTACTTCGACAACGTGCCGGGCGGGACAGCGCACGACTTCCGCCGCCGCAGCGTGCGGATGCTGGAGGACCTCGGCATCTCGGTCGAGTTCAGCCACCACGAGGCGGGCCCCGGCCAGAACGAGATCGACCTGCGGTACGCGGACGCCCTCACGACCGCGGACAACATCATGACCTTCCGGACGGTCATCAAGGAGGTGGCGATCGAGCAGGGCGTCTACGCCACCTTCATGCCGAAGCCCCTCTCGGGGCAGCCGGGCAGCGGCATGCACACCCACATGTCGCTGTTCGAGGGCGACGCGAACGCGTTCTTCTCCGCGAGCGGCCAGTACCACCTCTCCAGCATCGGCAGGCGGTTCATCGCCGGGCTGCTCAGGCACGCGCCCGAGATCACGGCGGTCACGAACCAGTTCGTCAACTCGTACAAGCGGCTGTGGGGCGGCGACGAGGCGCCCAGCTACGTCTGCTGGGGCCACAACAACCGGTCCGCGCTCGTACGGGTGCCGCTCTACAAGCCGACGAAGGGGCAGTCGTCCCGTGTCGAGTACCGCGCCATCGACTCCGCGGCGAACCCGTACCTCGCCTACGCGCTCATGCTCGCCGCCGGTCTGAAGGGCATCGAGGAGGGGTACGAGCTGCCTGCCGAGGCGGAGGACGACGTGTGGTCGCTCTCCGACAACGAGCGCCGCGCGCTCGGGTTCGATCCCCTCCCCGCCAACCTCGACTCGGCGATCCGGCTGATGGAGGACTCGGAGCTCGTCGCCGAGACCCTCGGCGAGCGGGTCTTCCGCTACGTGCTCGCGAACAAGCGGCGCGAGTGGGAGGCGTACCGGGACCAGGTGACCCCGTATGAGCTCGCCAGCAACCTCGAGCTCCTCTGACCGCGGCGCGGTCCCGCCCGGGCGGCGGGGCGGCGGCGAACTCCGGCTCACGGAGCTCGCCCGCGCCGGCTTCCTCGACCTGACGGGTGCCCGCTCCGACATCGAGGCGCTCGCGAGCCGCTCCGGGATCGCCGCGACGGCCGTGCTCGGCGCGTTCGACCGGCCCGTCGGCGCCCCGGACGAGGCGCTGCACGCCCTCCGCAGGCTCGCCGACCGGGACGAGACCGGCGTCGCAGCGGTGTTCCAGGAGCCCGGAGCCGCACGCCGACTCGTGCTCGTGCTCGGGGCGTCGAGCGGCCTCGCCGACTTCCTGATCCGCCGACCGGAGGCGCTCGGCTCGCTCCTGCAGCCGATGGCGGCGCCGCCCGGTCCGGAGGCGCTCACCGCGGCGCTGCTCGCGTCCGTCGGGGCGCAGGACGGGATGGCGGCGATCACCGGCACCGATGCGCGCCGCGCGCTCCGGATCGCCTATCGCCGCGAGCTCACGCGGCTGGCCGCCTGGGATCTCGAGCAGCAGTCCGGGGCTGCGGCGTTCGAGCGGGTCGCGGCGGCGCTGTCCGACCTGGCCGCCGCGGCCCTCGGCGCGGCGCTCGCGGTCGCCAGAGCCGAGGTCGCCGCGTCGGCCGGTGCCGACCGGGCGCTGGCGGTGCCGCTCGCGGTCATCGGCATGGGGAAGGCGGGGGCGCGGGAGCTCAACTACGTGAGCGACGTGGACGTCATCTTCGTGACCGACCGCGTGGAATCGGACGCCGGCTTCGACCCCGTGCCGATCGCGACGCGTCTCGCGATCGGCCTGATGCGGGTGATCGACGACACCGACGTCGAGCCGCCGCTCTGGCAGGTGGACGCGAACCTCCGCCCGGAGGGCCGCAACGGCGCGCTCGTGCGCACCCTCGCGTCCCACGTCGGGTACTACGAGCGGTGGGCGTCCGGGTGGGAGTTCCAGGCGCTGCTGAAGGCCTGGCCGCTCGCCGGCGATCTCGAGCTCGGCGCCCGCTACATCGCCGCGCTCCGGCCGAGCGTCTGGCAGGCGTCGGCGCGCGGCGACTTCGTGCAGGACGTGCAGCGGATGCGGCAGCGCGTCGAGGAGCACATCCCGGCGGGGCAGGCGGAGCGGCAGCTGAAGCTCGGCCCTGGCGGTCTCCGTGACGTCGAGTTCACCGTGCAGCTGCTGCAGCTCGTGCACGGCCGGACCGACGACCGGGTGCACGCGCGGGCCACGCTGCCCGCACTCAGGTCGCTGACCGAGCACGGCTACGTCGGCCGGGTCGAGGCCGCCGAGTTCGGCGAGGACTACCGGGTGCTCCGGCTCGTCGAGCACCGGCTGCAGCTGCGGCGCCTACAGCGCACCCACCTCCTGCCGACCGACGAGGCCGAGCTCCGCGTCATCGCCAGGTCGAGCGGCCTCGCGGCGGACGGCGCGGAGCTCGGGGAGCGGATCGCCCGCGTCCGCAGCCGGGTCCGGGGCCTCCATCAGCGCCTCTTCTACCGGCCGCTGCTCACCGCCGTGAGCCGCCTGCCCGAGGACGAGCTCATGCTGACGCCCGAGGCGGCGCTCGACCGGCTCGCCGGCATCGGCTTCATCGACCCGAAGGGGGCGCTCCAGCACATCGCCGCGCTGACCGCCGGGGTGTCGAGGCGAGCGGCGATCCAGCGCACCCTGCTGCCGGTGCTCCTGCAGTGGTTCTCGGAGGGACCGGCGCCGGACCTGGGGCTGCTCGCGTTCCGTCGCCTGTCCGAGCGCCTGGGCGACACGGCGTGGTACCTCCGGATGCTCCGGGACTCGCCGACGGCGGCGCGGCGGCTGGCGACCGTGCTCTCCGAGTCCCGGTTCGTGACGGGGCTGCTCGAGACGATCCCGGAGGCGGCCGCGTGGCTCGAGCGCGACGCGGACCTGCGGCCCCGCCCCAGGTCGACGCTCCGCGCCGAGACGTCCGCGACCGTGCTGCGGCACCCGAGCAGGGACGGGGCGGCGGAGGCGCTCAGGATCGCGCGGCGGCGCGAGGTGCTGCGTCTCGCGCTCGCTGCGCTGCTCGGCACGATCACCGTGCAGGAGCTGGGCGAGGCGCTGACGGACGTCACCACCGCGCTGCTCGCCGGGTGCGTGCGAGCCGTCCGGCGTGACGACGGTCCGTGGCCCGAGTTCGCGATCATCGCGATGGGCCGGTACGGGGGAGCGGAGCTCGGGTTCGGGTCGGACGCGGACGTCATGGCCGTGTACCGGCCGATCGCCGGGATGCCGGACGAGGTCGCGCAGCGGCAGGCGGCCCTGCTCGTCGCCGAGATCAAGCGGCTCACGACCGACCCGCGCCTCCCGCTCGACCTCGACTTCGACCTGCGGCCGGAGGGGCGCAACGGGCCGGTGGTGCGCTCGTTCCGGTCCTACGAGGCGTACTACGCGCGCTGGTCGCTCACGTGGGAGTCGCAGGCGCTCCTCCGGGCGCACGGGGTGGCGGGGGACCGCACCCTGGTGACCGACTTCGAGGCGCTCGCGGACGGCCGGCGGTACCCGGAGGCGCTGGACGACGGCGCCGTGCGCGAGATCCGGCGGATCAAGGCCCGCATGGAGACCGAGCGCCTGCCCCGCGGTGCGGATCCGGCCCGGCACCTGAAGCTCGGTCCCGGCGGTCTGTCCGACGTCGAGTGGATCGTGCAGCTGCTCCAGCTCCGCTACGGGGCGCAGGTGCCCGGGCTGCGCACCCAGAGCACGCTCGGCGCGCTCGACGCCGCCGTGTCCGCCGAGCTCGTCGACCGGGACGACGCCGCGCAGCTCCGGCACGCCTGGGTGCTCGCGTCCCGCCTCCGGAGTGCGATCACGCTCTGGACGAACCGCACCTCCGATCTCCTGCCCACGGACCGGGACGCGCTCGAGGGCATCGCGCGCATCCTCGAGTACCCGCCCGGCTCGGCCGCCCAGCTGGAGGACGACCTGCTGCGGGCGACCCGGCGCGCCAGGGCCATCTTCGAGCGCCTCTTCGCCTGACCCGGCTCGCGAATCCTCCGAGCCCGAGTCCGAGCACGAGTCCGAGCACTTGAGCAGGCTGTGCTCGCTTCGGCAGGCTGTCGGCGGGCGCTGCGGCCTGCCGAAGCGGATCGGGCCTGCCGACGTGCTCGGGGGAGGATCGCGGGCGCCGATCCGCTCCTCCACAGGCCGATCTTCGCCCCGGGAGCGAGCTGGCCTGGTTCGGCGCCCTCGCACCCGGCCAAGGTCGTCGCCCATGGCCGACTTCTCGTTCCTCACCACCGCCGAGCTCCGCGCCCAGGGCTACGACATCGACCGGATCAGGGCGGAGATCGCCGGGGGTCGCCTCGAGCGGGTGATCCGGGGCTGGTACTGCCGCCCGGGTGCGGATCGGGGCGCGGTCCGGGCGATGTGCCTGGGCGGCCGGATCAGCTGCGTCTCGTCGCTCGCGCTGCACGGCGGCTGGCTTCCTCCCGATCCGGGCCTGCACGTCGGCTTCCCGTCGCACGCGTCGGGCCGCCGGATGGCGCGCAGGACCGCGCCGGAGGGCACCGTGGCGCACTGGCATCCGAAGGATGCGGCCACCGGATCCGCCTACGCGGTCACGCCGATCGACCACGCGATCGCGGACCTCCTGGTCTGTCAACCGCCCGCGTTCGTGGTCGCGACGCTCGATTCGCTGCTGCACAAGCGGGTCGTGCAGCGGAACAGGGTCGGTGCGCTGATCCTCGCGGGGCCGCAGCGGCGCCATCACCTGGCGTCGAGGCTGACCGCGGCCTCCGGCTCCGGGATCGAGTCGATCGTCCGCTTCGGGCTCTCCGCGGCGGGCATCCACGGACGCATCCAGGTGGTGGTGCGCGGGGCGTACCGGGTGGACGTGATCATCGACGACTGGCTGGTGCTGGAGCTGGACGGTCGCGACACGCACGCGCAGGAGAAGGCGTTCACCGCCGACCGCCGCCGGGAGGCCACGATCATGCGAGACGGGCGGATCGTGCTGCGCTTCTCGTACGCCATGGTCATGTACGAGTGGGACTTGCTGCTGGCCACCGTCCAGGACGTCATGCGCCAGCACGCTCCGGTCGGGTGAGCACCTCGGCAGGCTGTCTGCATTTCGGCAGGCTCGGACACCGCCCCACAGCCTGCCGAAGCGATCCCAGCCTGCTCAGGTGCTCGGTGATCGCAGCCTGCTCACGTGCTCACCCCGGTCGGGTGTGCACCTCGGCAGGCTGTGCGCACCTCGGCAGGCTCGGACACCGCCGTACAGCCTGCCGAAGGGATCGCAGCCTGCTCAGGTGCTCGGTGATCCCAGCCTGCTCAGGTGCTCACGCGCGGGGTGGAGACGACGGAGGCCGCCGTCCCGAGCGGGACGACGGCCTCCGGGCGGGCTCCGGATCAGACGCCGAAGTACAGC
>NZ_JBQCGC010000001.1:0-64539 GCF_051956055.1 Amnibacterium sp. | reverse complement strand
GTGGATCTCGTCCGCCAGCCCGTCCTCCACCCGGAGGCGGAACGCCTCCGCCGTCATCGGGGCCGCGTCCTTCGGCAGCGAGCGCTTCACGAGCGCGAGCGCCCGCTTGTCGAAGCCCTTCACTTCGCCCTTGTCGTCCTTCTCGAGCAGCACCCCGGCTTCGGCGAGCGCGTGCAGGTTCGCGGACTCGAAGAACCGCTCCGGGAACGCGGCGTGGTGCGTGTCCAGCACGTGCGCGCCGACCTGCAGCCCGACGAGGTCGAGGAGCTCGAACGGCGTCATCGGGAGCCCGAACGGGTCGAGCGCGTGGTCGACGACCTCGAACGGGGTCCCGGTGTCGACGGCGTGCATCGCCTCGCCGAGGACCTTCGCGAGCACCCGGTTCACGACGAACCCCGGGGCGTCCTTCGTGATCACCGCGTTCTTCCGCAGGTTCTTCGCGACGGCCATCGCGGTCGACAGGGTGGCGTCGTCCGTCTTCGACGCCCGCACGACCTCGATGAGCGGCATCACGGCGACCGGGTTGAAGAAGTGGAAGCCGACCAGGCGCTCCGGGTGCGCGAGCTCCGCCCCGATCTCGTCGACCGACAGCGACGAGGTGTTCGTCGCGAGCACGGCCTCGGGGGAGAGATGGGGCTCGACGTTCGCGAAGACCTGCCGCTTCACGGCCAGGTCCTCGAAGACGGCCTCGATCACCCAGTCGCAGTCCGCGTACTCGGCGAGGTCGGTGGTGCCGGAGATGCTCGCGCGCAGCCGGTTCGCCTCGTCCGGGTTCACCCGGCCGCGATCGGCGAGCTTCTGGATCTCAGCGCGGATGTGCTCGAGCCCGCGGTCCACCCGGACCTGGTCGAGGTCGGTGATGAGCACCGGCACCTTCAGCCGCCGGGCGAACAGGAGGGCGAACTGGCTCGCCATGAGGCCAGCGCCGATCACGCCGACCTTCGTCACCTTCCGGGCCAACGCCTTGTCGGGCGCCCCTGCTGGGCGCTTCGCCCGCCGCTGCACGAGGTCGAACGCGTAGAGCGACGCGGCCCCCTGGTCGCCGGCGAGCAGGTCGGCGAGGACCTCGTCCTCGGCGGCGAAGCCCGCGAGCACGCCCGCGCGGTCCTTCGCCTTCTTCGCCCCGGCGAGCAGCTCGAGCGCCGCGTACGGCGACTTCGGCACGGTGCCGATCTTCGACTCGAGGCTCTTCCTCGCGATCCGGATGGCGACGTCCCACTTCACGGTGCGCTCGAGTCTCCCGGGCACGTGCGGCCGCTCGACGCGCACCCGTCCGGCGATCACGTCGCCGGCCCACGCGATGGACCGCTCGAGAAACACCGCGGAGGGGAACATCACGTCGGCGATGCCGAGCTCGAGCGTCTGCTGCGCCGAGAGCGTGCGGTTCTGCTTCAGCGGGTTCTCGACGATGACCTTGAGCGCCGCCTCGATGCCGATCAGGTTGGGGAGGAGCGTGGAGCCGCCCCAACCGGGCACGATGCCGAGGAACACCTCCGGGAACGCGACGGCGGGGACGGAGGCGTCGATCGTGCGGTAGTCGGCGTTCAGGGGCACCTCGAGGCCGCCGCCGAGCGCGAGGCCGTTGATGAAGCCGAACGTCGGCACGCCGAGGTCGCCGAGGTGACCGAGTGTGCGGTGCCCGAGGCGGGCGAGCTGGAGCGCGGCGTCGCGGCTCGGGATGCGCGCCGCCTCGGTCAGGTCCGCGCCGGCGGCGAGGATGAACGGCTTGCCGGTCACGGCGAGGCCCACGATCTCGCCGCGCGCGGCCCGCTCCTTCTGCGCGAGCAGCACCCGCTCGAGCGCGAGCAGCCCGCGCGGCCCGAACGTGTTCGGGCGCGTGTGGTCGCGCCCGTTGTCGAGCGTCACGAGCACCAGCACGCCGACGCCCGGGATGACGACGTCCCTCGGGTACGCCTCGGTGACCACCTCGTCGGCGGAGAGCGCGGCGAGTTCGTCGTCGGCGGTCAGCACGTCCGTCACTTGCCTGCCTCCTTCTGCGCCTTCTTGGCGGCCCGTCGGTCGTAGTGCGGGTTCTCCCAGATGACGCTGCCGCCCTGCCCGAGCCCGATGCACATCGCGGTCAGGCCGTAGCGGACCTCCGGGTGCTGCTCGAACTGGCGGGCGAGCTGGATCATGAGCCGGACGCCGGAGGAGGCGAGCGGGTGCCCGAAGGCGATTGCGCCGCCCCACGGGTTCACGCGCGGGTCCTCGTCGTCGATCCCGAAGTGGTCGAGGAGGCTGAGCACCTGGACCGCGAACGCCTCGTTCAGCTCGAAGAGGCCGATGTCGTCGATGGTGAGCCCGGCCTTGACGAGCGCCTTCTCGGTGCTCGGCACCGGTCCGAGCCCCATCACCTCCGGCTCGACGCCCGCGAACGCGAAGCTCACGAGCCGCATCTTCGCGCTCAGCCCGAGCTCCTTCGCGGCGTGCTCGCTCGCGATGATCGACGCGGTCGCGCCGTCGTTCAGGCCGGCCGCGTTCCCCGCGGTGACGTTGCCGTGCGGGCGGAACGGGGTCCGGAGGGCCGCGAGGCCCTCCATCGTGGTGTCGGGGCGCATCACCTCGTCGCGGTCCGCGAGGCCCCAGCCCTCGGGGGAGCGGGTCGCGACGCTCACCAGGTCCGCCTGGATGTGGCCCGCCTCGTACGCGGCCTGCGCCCGCTGCTGCGAACGCATCGCGAAGCGGTCGGAGCGCTCCTTGGTGAGGTGCGGGAAGCGGTCGTGGATCCGTTCCGCGGTCGCCCCCATCACGAGCGCGTCGGATCCGACGAGCCGCTCGCTCACGAACCGGGGGTTCGGGTCGGCGCCCGAGCCCATGGGGTGGTGCCCCATGTGCTCCACCCCGCCCGCGATCGCGACGTCGTACGCGCCGAAGGCGATCGCGCCGGCGACCGTGGTGACGCTCGTCATGGCGCCCGCGCACATCCGGTCGATCGCGTACCCGGGCACGGTGCGCGGCAGCCCCGCGAGGAGCGCGGTGGTGCGCCCGAGCGTCAGGCCCTGGTCGCCCTGCTGGGTGGTCGCCGCCATGGCCACGTCGTCGACGCGGTCCTTCGGCAGCTGCGGGTTGCGCTCCAGCAGCCCGACCATCGCCTTGACGGCGAGGTCGTCGGCCCGCGTGCCCCAGTACATGCCCTTCTCGCCCGCCCGTCCGAACGGGGTCCGCACCCCGTCGACGAACACGACCTCACTGCGCTCCGTCACGCCTGATCGACTCCTCACGTGGCCCGTCGGATCGGGCCGCAAGGATCCTGCCGCGCCGCTCGCCGGGCGCCGAATCGGCTGCAGGAGACCTACGAGACCGATCCGGCGGGGTCGGGCGCGCCTTGTTCGGCCTGTACAAAGGCTTCCGCGATCGCTTGTGCCGTAGCGACGATCTGCCACGGGCGGGCGGCGTGCTGCTCGAGCGCCGCCGCGATCGCGTCCGCGGACGGGGGCTGCGGCGGCTCCCACGACACGCGGCGCAGGGCCTCCGGCGGTAGGAGGTTCTCCGCGGGCAGTGACATCGCCTCCGCGATCCGCGCCACGACGGGACGAGCGGCCTTCAGCCGGCGGTCCGCCTCCGGGTTGCGGTCGCTCCAGGCGCGGGGCGGGGGCAGCGCGTCGGAGGGCACGCGGGTGGCCGGCAGGTCCTCCGCCGCGAGCCCCGCCTCCACGGCCTGCCACCAGCGGTCGATCTCCGAGCGGCTGGCCCGCCCGCTGAAGCTGCGCATGCCGGCGAGCTCGCGCTTGCTCGACGGTGGGGTCCGCGCGACGGCGACCAGGGAGGCGTCCGGCACCAGGCGACCCGGTGCCGCGTCGATCTGCCGCGCGTACGCGTCCCGCGCCTGCCAGAGGGCCCTGGCGACCGCGAGGTTCCTGGGGCCGCGCACCGTGTGCACGCCGGAGAGCCGTCGCCACGGCTCTGCGGGCGCCGGCTTCGCCTCGCGGGTGCGGACGGCTTCGAACTCCTCCGCCGCGATCCGCGTCTTGCCCTGCTCGACGAGCAGCGCCTCCTCCGCGTCCCGCACGTCGAGCAGGAGCTCGACGTCGAGCGCCGCGTACACGAGCCACGGCGTCGGCAGCGGCCGGGTGGACCAGTCCGCCGCGGAGTGCTCCTTCGCGAGGTGCAGGCCGAGGAGCCGCTCGACGACCGCGCCGAGCCCGACGCGCTCGAAGCCGAGCAGCCGCGCCCCGAGCTCGGTGTCGAACACCCGCTCCGGTTCGAGCCCGACCTCGCGCAGGCACGGCAGGTCCTGGCTCGCGGCGTGCAGCACCCACTCCGCGTCGCGCATCGCGTCGGCGAGCTCCGACAGGTCGTCGAAGGCGATCGGGTCGAGCAGCACGGTGCCGGAGCCGCGGCGGAACAGCTGGATCAGGTACGCGCGCTGGGAGTACCGGAAGCCGCTCGCCCGTTCCGCGTCGACGGCGATCGGCCCGGAGCCTTCGGCGATCCGCCGCACCGCGTCCAGGTAGCCGTCGCGATCGGCGACCACCGCGACCGGTTGGGCCGGCGTCGCGTCCGGAAGCGGGGCCCCATCGGCCGGGTCAGTCACGCCCTGCTCGTCGTGCGGACAACACACTCACTCCCTCTGCCGCCGGAGGAAGACCGGCGAGCATGCACAGCAACTCGCTCCAGCCTTCCACATGCTTCCCGAGGTCCAGATCGGTGGGCGTCCACGAGGCGCGCAGCTCGACCTTGGCTCCCGTGCCCTGGTCGGCGAGCTCGCCGAACCCGGAGGAGACGATCGTCGTCGCGGTGCCGGACGCGGCGGTGTACTCCGCGCCGCGCACCTCGAGCGCGTCGGTGAGCCACGACCAGGTCACCTCGGCGAGGAACGGATCCGTGCCGATGTCCGTCTCCAGCGGCGCCTGCGCGAAGCAGACCACCCGGAAGTCGCCGTCCCACGCCTCCTGGCCCGCCGGATCGTGGAGCAGGATGAACCGCCCGGTGCCGAGCTCCGAATCCTCACCGTGCACCTTCTGCCGCACGTCGCCCGCGAGCGCGAGCGAGAACGGGGCCACCTTGGTCGGCGACGGGATCTCCGTCACGATCAGGTCGTTGCGCACCCGTGCTGCTGCGATCGACTCGCGCGCCTGCTCGAAGGGCGCCGACGTTGCGCTCGGCACCGGTCCAGACTAGGGCCGGCGGCCGACGGCGCCCGTCGGCGCGCGGGGCGACGGCCCTCCCCGGTGCGCCGTACGATGCCTCGACGGCACCGCACGACGCTGGAGGAGGCGCCGATGGCAGCCCGCGTCGACCCGGCTCGCGTGGTCGCGGCCGGGCTCGTGGCGGCGGGCGCGCTCGTCACCGGCGCCCTCACGGCCGGGACCGCGCGACGGATGGCCTCGCCCCGCCCGCAGCGCGTCACCCCGGTGCGCGGCGTCGATCTCGCCGGCGGCACCATCCGGTTCGGCGCGACGCCCGACTCGCTGCTGCCAGGCAGGTACAGCTTCTGGTTCGCGGAGGGGCGGGGGCACGCGCGGGTCGGGGCCATCATCGGGGTCGACGCGGACGGCGTGCTCCGGGAGCTGCTCGGCGTCGACACGGGCGATCTGACCGCGGCGCGCGAGGGGCGCTTCAACGGGTGGATGTGGCTGTCGCCGGAGGCGTTCGGCGTGCCGTACCGCTCCGAGCGGATGCAGACGACCCAGGGCGCCGTGCCGGCCTGGGTGATCCCCGGCGGCGAGCGCTGGGCCGTGCTCGTGCACGGCCGCTCGTCGGTGCGGCAGGAGGCGCTCCGTGCGGTGCCCGCGCTCGTGGCGGCGGGCTGGAGCGTGCTGCTGCCCGCCTACCGCGGGGACGGCGAGGCGCCGGCGGGCGACACCGCCCGGTACGCGCTGACGGATGCGGAGTGGGTGGACGTGGAGTCCGCGATCCTGCACGCGCTCGACGAGGGCGCCACCGAGGTCGCGCTGTTCGGCTGGTCGTCGGGGGCGTCGATCGTCCTCGCGACCGCCCACCGGTCCCGCGTGCGCGAGGTGATCCGCGGCGTCGTGCTCGACTCGCCGGTGCTCGACGGCGCGCAGGCGCTCCTCGCGCGCGGCGGCGCGGTGCCCGAGCCGATGCGTCGTGGAGCCCTCTCACTGCTCACGAGCCGGTGGGGCGGCCTCCTGGGCGCGCGGGCCATGGACGTCGACCCGGCCGAGTCGGCCGACCCGGCCGAGCTCGACCTGCCCGTGCTGATCCTGCAGAGCGAGGACGACGGCGTCGCCCCGCCCGAGGTCGCGCACCGGTTCGCGGCGGCGCGACCCGAGCTCGTCCGCCTCGTGCCCTTCGCCGGCGCGCGGCACACGAGGCTGTGGAACCTCGACCCCGAGCGCTGGGACGGCGCCGTCACGGCGTGGCTCGACGACGACCGGGTCGCGCTCGACGCGTTCAGCGCCCCCGCAGACGCCAGCGCGCGTACAGCCGATCCGTCCCGTCCCGCAGCAGCCCCGTCAGCGTCGCCGCCGCTCCCGGCGCACTGAGGGTCGGACCCGCGGCGGTCAGCACGGGCGCCGTGGTGAGGTCGAGCTCGTCGACGGCGTCGGCGGCGAGCAGGCGCCCGGCCAGGTCCGCGCCGCCTTCGCAGACGATGCGCCGGAGGCCCTCTGACCGCAGCGCTGCCACGAGCGCCTCCGGATGCTCGGCCGGGTCGTCGACGGCGATCACGGTCGCCGCGTCCGCCAACCGGGCGCGCAGCGCGCCGGCGGGACGCGGCGGGCACAGCACGATCGTGCGCCTGCCGTCGGCGGTCGGCGCAGGCAGCCGGTCCGGCTCGAGGTCCCCGCGTCGCGTCGCGACGGCGAGCGCGGCCCGCGCCGGCATCCGCAGCCGCTCGGCGCGCAGGGTGCCCGCCCCGACGAGCACGACGTCGGCCGTGCTGCGGATCACGGCGAGCAGCACCCGGTCGATGCCGCCCGTGAGGGCGTCGGAGGTCCCGTCCGCGCCGACGACCTGGCCGCCGAGCGCGGCGACCAGGTTCACCCGCACCCAGGCGTCGCCCTCGAGGGCGTAGCGCTCGGCGAGCCACGCCCTGAGCGCGTCGCCCTCGAGCTCGTGCTCCGGCGCGGGGGAGCGGAGGAGGTCGGTGACCGCGGTCACGCGTCAGGCCTCGCGCAGCTGGCGCTTGATCCTCGAGAGGAGCCCGCTCATCCCGCGCAGTCTGAGCGGTGAGACGGCGGCGGTGAGCCCGAGCGTGTCGGGGAAGTCGTCCGGCGTCGCGAGCGCCTCGTCCCGCGTCAGCCCGTCGAGCCCGTGCGCGAGCACCGAGGCGAAGCCGCGCGTGGTCGGCGCCTCCGCCGGTGCCGTCGCGTGCACGTGCACGACGCCGTCCGTCAGCTCGGCCTTCACGAAGACGGGCGCCTGGCACTCCGGCACGCGTTCCAGGAGCTCGGGGGCGTCCCCGAACCGCTCGGGCAGCGGCGGCAGGTCGTCCGCGTACTCGAGCAGGAGGAGCAGGCGTTCGCGGGGCTCCACCGCGAGGAACTCCTCGCGGATCGCTTCGAGCTGCGTGGTCATCCCTTCAGCGTCGCAGGTGCGTCACCCGGCTGCTCGCCCTGCACGATCGGGACCCGCACGGCGCTGCCCCACTCGGTCCACGAGCCGTCATAGTTGCGGACGTGCTCGTACCCGAGCAGATGCGTGAGCACGAACCAGGTGTGGCTCGAGCGCTCACCGATCCGGCAGTAGGCGATGACGTCGTCCCCCGGGGTGAGGCCGGCCTCGTCCTGGTAGATCGCCTCGAGCTCCTCCCTCGGCCGGAACGTGCCGTCCGCGGCGGCCGCCCTGCCCCACGGCACGTTGACCGCGGTCGGGATGTGGCCGGCGCGGAGCGCCGACTCCTCCGGGTACTCGGGTGCGGTGGTCCGCTCACCCGTGTACTCGAGCGGGCTGCGGACGTCGACGAGGGGCGAGCCGAAGTGCCCGAGCACGTCCTCGCGGAAGGCGCGGACGCCCGAGTCGTCGCGGTCCACGACGGGGTAGTCGGTCCGCGGGCGCTCCGGCACGGCGCGGGTCAGCGGCCGGTCCTCGGCGATCCACTTCGCGCGGCCACCGTCGAGCAGCCGCACGTCCTCGTGACCGAACAGGGTGAACACCCACAGCGCGTACGCGGCCCACCAGTTGCTCTTGTCGCCGTAGACGACGAGCGTGGCGTCGCGCGCGATGCCGAGCCTGCTGAACAGGGCCGAGAACCCCTCACCGTCGAGGTAGTCGCGGGTGACCGGATCGTTCAGATCCGTGTGCCAGTCGACCTTCACCGCGCCGGGGATGTGCCCGGTCTCGTACAGCAGCACGTCCTCGTCCGACTCGATCACGACGAGCCCCGGGTCGTCGAGGTGCTCGGCCAGCCACGAGGTCGACACGAGCCGTTCGGGATGCGCGTACGCCTCGAACCTCGTGCTGTCGTCCTCAACCGCCATCGTTCCTCCTCGGGTCGTCCGGCCGGCTCCGCCAGGTGCCGGCGATACGCTGCCTCGGCCGTTCCCGCGGCCGATCCGACCATACGCACCCGAAGGTGACCGCCGTGCCGCGAGCCCTGTTCTGTGACGCCCGGTGGCGCCCGTGACCGCGCACCGCCGCCTGGCGGACCTCGTCCCGCAGGTCGATCCGGCGCGGATGGCCGCGTCGCTCGTGCCGCCGCGCCAGTTCGCCGACGCGCGCCTCGAGAACTACCGGCCCGACCCGGAGCACCCGTCGCAGGCGGACGCGGTGGAGGCGGTCAGGGCCTTCGCGGCGAGCTGGTCGGGCCGGCCCCGCTCCGGAGGCCTGTTCCGCAGGGCGCCGAAGGGCCAGGAGCAGCGCCCGGGGCTGTACCTGGACGGCGGGTTCGGCGTGGGGAAGACCCACCTCCTCGCCGCGCTCTGGCACCTCGCGCCCGGCCGGAAGTACTTCGGCACCTTCATCGAGTACACGGCGCTCGTCGGAGCGCTCGGGTACGCGGAGGCGGTCCGCCTCCTGTCCGGCGCCAGCCTGATCGCGATCGACGAGTTCGAGCTCGACGATCCCGGCGACACGATGCTGATGTCCCGGTTCCTCGGCGAGCTCGTCGCCGGTGGCACCCGGATCGGCGCGACCTCGAACACGCCCCCGAACGCGCTGGGGGAGGGGCGGTTCGCGGCCGCGGACTTCCTGCGCGAGATCCAGGGCCTCGCCGACCGGTTCACGACCGTGCGCATCGGCGGCCTCGACTACCGGCGGCGTGACGCCGCCGAGTCGGCGGTGGTCGCGGGTGACGCGGCGGTCGAGGCGCTCCCGGACGACCCCGGGACGACCGTCGACGAGTTCGACGCGCTCATCGCCCACCTCGCGACCGTGCACCCCGCGCGCTACGTCGGCCTGGTGGACGGGCTGCGCACGGCCGGACTGCTGGACGTCCGCGCACTGCCCGGCCAGACCGAGGCGCTGCGCTTCGTCGCGCTCGTCGACCGCCTGTACGACGCGCAGGTCCGCATCGTGGCCGGCGGTCTGCCGCTCGACCGCGTGTTCGGCGAGGACATGCTCGCCGGGGGCTACCGCAAGAAGTACCTCCGGGCCATCTCCCGCCTCGTCGCCATGACCCACGCCGCGCCCGAGTCGATCTGAAGCGCTCTCCTGGGGTCCTCGTGGGCCTTCGAAACACAGCGTTCACACACCCGGGCGATTCGTAACGCGCGGGAAACCTGGGACGTCGGGCCGCGAAACGTGCCTCCGGGACACTCGTCGCGGGTTCCTGTGCGTCGCTCCCGAATGCGGCGGCTCGCAGCGGCCGCGGCACCGGAACCTCCCTCCCGCACGCAACAGAGAGGTCCCCGGCTCCAATGGCCCCGATTGCATACGACGCGACCACGGACGCGATCACCACCAACGTCAACTCGCTGTGGCTCCTCGTGGCCGCGGCGCTCGTGCTCCTGATGACGCCCGGCGTGGCGTTCTTCTACGGCGGCATGGTCAAGGCGAAGAGCGTCATCAGCATGATGATGATGAGCTTCGGCGCGATCGCGCTCGTCGCCGTCCTCTGGGTCCTGTACGGCTACTCGATGTCCTTCAGCCAGGGCAGCGACTGGATCATCCCGCACGTCATCGGCAGCCCCTTCGCGCACGCCGGGCTGATCGACTTCCTCGGCCCGAAGGCGGACGGCACCCTGTCGCCGAACCTGAACTCGCTCGCGTTCGCCGGCTTCCAGGCGACCTTCGCGATCATCACGGTCGCGCTGATCTCCGGCGCGATCGCCGACCGCGCGAAGTTCGGTGCGTGGATGGTGTTCGCGGGCGTCTGGGTCACCCTCGTGTACTTCCCGGTCTGCTCGTGGGTGTTCAACCTCGGCGCGGACGGCGGCTGGATCCAGGGGATCGGCGTGAACGACTTCGCCGGCGGCACCGCGGTCCACATCAACGCCGGGGCCGCGGGTCTGGCGCTCGCCATCGTGCTCGGCCGCCGCGTCGGCTTCGCGAAGGGCATGGTCAAGCCGCACAACGTGCCGCTGACCCTCCTCGGCGCCGCGCTGCTCTGGTTCGGCTGGTTCGGCTTCAACGCCGGATCCGAGGCCGCGGTCGACGGCATCGCGGGTCTCGCCTGGATCAACACGCTCGCCGCGCCCGCCGCGGCCACGCTCGGCTGGCTGATCGTCGAGAAGATCAAGGACGGCAAGGCGACCTCGATCGGTGCCGCATCGGGTGCCGTCGCCGGCCTGGTCGCGATCACCCCCGCGTGCAACATCCTCACGCCGTTCTGGGGCATGGTCCTCGGCCTCCTCGTCGGCGCGGTCTGCGCGGTGGCGATCGACCTGAAGTGGCGTCTCGGCTTCGACGACTCGCTCGACGTGGTCGGCATCCACTTCGTCGGCGGGTGGATCGGCACGCTGTTCATCGGCCTCTTCGGCAACGGCCGCGGCCTCTTCTTCGGCTTCGGCCCGGCGTCGCTCGGTGAGCAGTTCGTCGGCGCCCTCGCGGTGACCGTGTTCTCCTTCTTCTCCGCGGCGCTCATCGGCTGGATCATCCAGAAGACGATGGGCTTCCGGATCACGAGCGAGGACGAGGTGGCCGGCGTGGACACCACCGTCCACGGCGAGGAGAGCTACGTCTTCGACGAGTCCGACATCCCCGTCAAGGCCTAGCGACCGCTCGGCCTGCTCGAGGCCCGTCCCGGCTCGCCGGGGCGGGCCTTCGCGCGTCCCCGCGCCCTGTTCCGCCTCGGCCGCCGGGCGGAGTATGTCGGCACCCAGGAGGGCGGAGGCGGAGCGGGCTGAGCACTTCGGCAGGCTCTGCTCACCTCGGCAGGCTGCTGGAGCCGCTTGCAGCCTGCTCACGCGAGAACAGCCTGCCGAAGTGCTCGGATGCGGGGGCTCGGCACCAGCGCGGACGACGAAGCCCCGCTCCTGCGACAGGAGCGGGGCTTCCGCGGTGGGCGATGCCGGACTCGAACCGACGACCTCTTCGGTGTGAACGAAGCGCGCTACCAACTGCGCCAATCGCCCGCGGCCACCCATGATGCCACAGCGGAGGAGGCGCCGAAGAAGCGCCCACGGCACGCGGACGGGGCGTGTCGCACGGTTCGCACCACGGCTCAGGATCGGCTACAGTCGTTCCCGCCCCGAGAGGGGCGATGCGGATGTGGCGCAGTGGTAGCGCATCACCTTGCCAAGGTGAGGGTCGCGAGTTCGAATCTCGTCATCCGCTCGGTGGGACCAGCCGGATCCCGGCGGGCCGACAGGTCAGCCCACGGTGGTGGGGTGGCCGAGAGGCGAGGCAACGGCCTGCAAAGCCGTGTACGCGGGTTCGAATCCCGTCCCCACCTCGACGAAGCCCTGTGCTTCGCTCGGGCGATTGGCGCAGTGGTAGCGCGCTTCCCTGACACGGAAGAGGTCACTGGTTCGAACCCAGTATCGCCCACCATCGGAACCCCTGCCCAGGCAGGGGTTCTTCGTTCTCCGGAGGTCGACGCGGCGGCTCACCCGGCGGCCGGGAGCGGCCCCGAGCTGAACGCATCCGGGGTCGTCGAGACGGCCCACACCACCGTCCCGCCTGGCGGGGTGCGGCTCCCGGCGGGCGCCAGGACCAGTCGCGCCGACCCGCCCGCGGGGATCGTCCGGGGGCCGGTGACGATCCGCAGCGGAGCGCCGAGCGCTCCCGGCCGTCCGACGGAGTAGCGCGGGCGCACCGGAGCCGCGCTGCGGTTCGTGACGTCGACGGTGATCACCGCCGGGCCGGAGCCCGTCGACTGCGGAGCGTGCGCCCGCAGCGCGAGCGGTCCGGGCAGGAGGACCGCGACGGCCGTGACCACGAGCGCGGCAGCGAGCAGGGCGGGCGCCAGGAGGCGGCCGGCGAGCGCGATCGGTCTCCGCTGCGCCGCGGGAGGCGGCCACCCCGCCGCGGGAGCCGGGGGCACGGCGCTCGCCCACACCATCCACACGGGTGCGAGGGCGACCAGGTACGCGGCGTTCGACCTGGCGCTGAGCAGGAAGACCGCGGCCGGGAAGACGGCGACGGCCGGCGCGACACGGCGGATCCGCGCCGCGGTGAGCACGAGCAGCCCGAGCAGCGCGAGCGCGGTGGCGACGCCGAAGAGCGAGAAGTCCCCGGCCTGGCGGAGCACCGTGAGCGGCAGCAGGACCGCCCCGGCGCCGTACGGCAGCGCGTGCTGGGTGAGCACCGCGAGCATGCCCGACAGCCAGGCCGCGGGATCCCGGACGAGGAAGGGCAGGTCGAGCAGGAGGAAGACGCCGACCGCGATCGCGGCGAAGCGTCCGGTCACTGCCAGCGCCCGGCGCGGCAGGAGCTCCCGCCACCGGAGCGCCGCGACCGCGACGACGACGAACGGGGCGACGAACCAGGCCAGCTGGTGCGCGCCGATCGCGAGGCCGAGCGCGACCGCCTGCACCGTGCCACGGCGACCGAGCGTCCCCTGCCGACCGATGTCCGCCCAGCGCCAGGCCACGACGAGCAGGAAGGGGAGGGCCACGATGACGGGGAACCCGCGCGCGGTGAACGAGTCGAGCAGTCCGAAGCCCATCACCACCGGCACGGCGAGGGCGCGGTACGGGCGCGGGAGCGCGAAGGAGGCGATCAGCAGGGCGGCGACCACCGCGAGCGCGGCCACGACCCAGGGCTCGCCGAGCGGCGCGGCCAGCACGTGCAGCACGGCACCGAGCTCGAGCGTCAGCGGCGGATACGAGTAGCGCGTGACGACGCCGCCGTCGAACAGCACCGTGCCGCCCGGGAGGTGCGCCAGCTGCGGGTAGTCCGCGCGGTAGGGGTCGCCGCCCGCGAGGAGCGTCGCAAGCGCGAAGTGGCCGAGGTACGACTCGTCGTTCGCGACCTGGGCGAGATGACCCGGCGCGAGGAAGGACCTCCTGAGCCCCAGGAACAGCACCGCCGCCATCGCGACCGCCGCGACGTCGACCCGGTCCAGCCCTCGGGGGCGCCGCACGGTGCAGGCGAGCACGACGAGCAGCACCGCGGCGGAGAAGCCGAGGAGCACAAGCACGGCGCCGGACGGGGTCGAGGCCGTGGTGCGCCAGGCCGGCAGGAGTACGGCGAGCAGCGACACGCCGCCGACGAGGCTCACCGCCCGGCGCGGGCCGTCGACCAGGCCGGGTCCGGGCACCGGCGGCTCCGTGGGCGGTCGCACGCTCGGAGTGTAGGAACGCCGATCGTCACGGAGGCCCTCGAGGCCGCCGCCCGGCGGGTTCGTCGGCACCCCGTCACGAACCGGACACCGGACGGCCGCCCGGCGGCCACCTCCGGTCCGCATCGTCGCCGGGTGCCAGCGATGCGAAGGCGATCCAGCACCGTGCGGCAGGACGGGATCGGAGCCGCTCGTCGCGCGGTGACCCTCGTGGCGGTCGCGCTGCTGCTCGTGCAGGCGCACGGCTGCTGGCTCGCCGCGACCGCACCGGTCGACCCGTCGCTCGGGCGCCTGCAGGGGAGCCAGGTCACGCACACCGTCGGGACGCTGCTCGCGGTGGCGGCCACCGCAGCGCTGCTCCTCCTCGGCATCGTCGCGTTCGGCGTCCGGACGCGGCGCTGGGCCGCGGTCGTCGACGCCGCGCTGCTCGCGACGGGCGCCGTCCTGGCCATCGCCCTGCTCGTGATCGACCACGTCGTGAGCGACGAGGGCGTGCTGACGAACCGCGCCGCCGGGGCCCTGCTGAGCGGCGCACCGGTCTACGACGCCCCGTGGCCGCACCTGTTCACCGGGCTCATCCCGGTGACGCCGACGATGGACGGCGGGATCGACGACACCTACGGGTATCCGCCGGGCGCGGTGCTGCTCGTCGCGGGCTTCCGCGCCGTGGCCGGCCACGCGTCGATCGCGCCCGCCGCCGTCGGCACCGTCGCGCTGCTCGCGATCGCGCTGACGGCCTGGCTCGCCGTCCCGGTCGAGTGGCGATCCCTCGTCACGATCATCGTGCTCGGGGTGGAGGTCCTGCCGGCCGACGCCCGGGCCGGGTTCCCGTCCGTGATCGCACTGGCGCTGCTCGTGCCGGTGCTCGTGCGCTGGCATCGGATCGGTGAAGGCGGCCGGCTCGGTCGGGGCGGGGTGCTCCGCGGCGTCCTGCTCGGGGCCGCGTGCGGCACGCAGCAGCTCGCGTGGTTCCTCGTGCCGTTCCTGCTCGCCGGACTGCTGTCGCTGCGGCTGCCGGAGGTCGGCGTGCGGCGGACCGCGGGTCTGCTCGCCCGGTTCGCCGCCGTCGCCGCGGGCGCCTGCGTACTCCTGAACGCGCCGTTCCTTCTCACCGAGCCGGTGCGCTGGGCGAAGGGCATGCTGCTGCTGCTCACCCAGGGTGCGATCCCGCACGGCCAGGGGATCCTCGAGGTCGCCCGGCTCCTCACCGGCGGCAGCGGTGCGCTGTGGGCGTCCACGGCTGCGGGCCTCGCCGCGCTGCTCGGCCTGCTCGCCGGGATGCTCCTCCTGCCGGAACGGCTCGCGCCCGCGCTGCCGCTGCTGCCGTTCGCCCCCTTCTTCGTCGGCCCGCGCTCGGCGTGGGAGTACTTCCTCGTCTTCAGCTGCCTCTGGATCGTGACGGCCCTGACCGTGCCGCGCGGAGCCTTCGACGGGGCGTGGCGCCCGCTGCCGGTCCACACCGATCGACTCGGCGCGGCGCTCATCGCGCTGCTGCTCGCGCCGGCCGCCGCGCTCGTGGCGGTCGCCCTGCTCACCCCCGCCCCGTTCGTGGTCCGCGCGGCCGCGGCGCGCACGGCGGGAGGCGCGGTGACCGAGGTGGAGGTGGCGGTCGCGAACCGGTCGGGGACGGCCCTCCGACCGCATTTCCTGTGGTCCGCGGGGACGACCCCGTCGACGTGGTGGCCGGTCCGCTCCGGGCCGCTCGCCGTGCCGCCGGGCGCCACGGCCCACTACGTGCTGCGGCCGCCGTCCGCGTCCGTCGCGCGACGCGCGGCGGGCAGCGGCTCGCTCGCGTCGCTCGTCGTGTTCACCGATCGGCCGGCGACGATGACGGTGACCGCGATGCCGGCGGCGTCGCCCGGCTAGCGCTCCGGGCGCGCGACGACCCCGAGGCGGCGCGTGACGGCCGGCCGGACCCCGAGGACCCTGTCGGCGAGGCATCGGAGCGGCGGGATGCGGCGGACCGTCGCGCGGGCGAGCGCGAGCCGGAGGTCGACCGGACGGCTGCGTGTGCGGTACTGGCGCTCGATCGCGCCGGCGAGCGCCGCGACGGCCGCGTCGAGCACCTGCTCCGGGTCGGCGTCCTCCGGGCCGAGTCCCGGCCCGTCGGACTCGGCACCGACGAGCTCGGCCGGCGCACCCACGACGCTCCAGGGGCCCGTCGCGATCCGGTCCGCCAGGTCGGCGCCGTAGGCCCTGGCCCAGGCGCTCCGCTCCGGAGGGAGGCGCAGCCTGCCGCTCTGCGGCCGCTGCCCGAGGACCCCGTGCGCGAGCGGCTCCTTCACGGCGTGCATGTAGAACCAGTCGGGCACGTCCGCGCCGAGCCGCTCGTTCATGCGACGGAGGAGCTCCGCCTCCGCGATGCCGAGGGAGGCGTTCCCGCGAGCGCCCGCGAGATCGATGCCGCTGCCGTCGACCCCGACCAGCTCCGCGAAGCGGTCCCACAGGAGGCTCCTCGGGGCGGACGGCGGCGGCAGGGTCAGGACGTGGATGCGGCTCGGGTCCACGTGACGCGACCACAGCTCGAGGAGCGCCGCGGTGTCGTGCGCCTGCCAGAACCCGAACCGCCGCCGATCCGGGTCGACGGACTCGACGTCGATCACGCTCGACACCCACTCGGTCCAGGGCACGGTGCTGCGGTGCTTGACCGTCTCCTGCCATTCGGCGGGCACGAGCGACACCATGTCCCTGACGGACAGCACGACGTGCAGCTCCGCGCCCGTGAACGGGGCGACCGCGCGCGCGATGCCGCGCTCGTCCGCGAGGCAGATGAGCTCGTGGGAGATCACGGCGGTGCCCGGCGCGGCCGCGGCCTGCGCGGCGAGCGCCTCCCACGCCCCCTCCCACGCGGGCGCCGGATCGCCGTCGACCCGCCGCATGCCGAGGAGGTCCTGCGTGGCGCGGAAGTGGTCGTGCGGCGTCGCGCCCGGGAGGAGCAGCCCCCGATCGGCGAGCAGCGACCGGTTGTGCCACAGCGTCTGCTGGATGAAGGTCGTGCCGGTCTTGGGTTCGCCGATCTGCAGGAAGACCGTGCCCGTCGGGCTTGACATTCCAGGGACGCTAGCGCCGCGGCGGGGCCCTGGCGGGGCGGCAACCGGATGGCCCTCCACGGGGAATCCGGCGGTCACGTCGACGTCACCGCCCGTTCACGTCGGCGAGGCGCCCTGGAGGGCACGACGCGTGCACCTCGCGCGCCACCGGAGGGAGACCACCCATGGGCCACAGCAGGACGACGGGTCGCATCGCGTGAGCCCCGCGCAGCAGGAGCTCCTGATCGGTCACCGGACCGGCGGCCCCGCCACGGTCGAACCGGTGCGGGGACGCACGGTGCTGCAGCGGGTGGTGCTCCCCGCCTCCGCGACCGCCGATCCGGACGTGCTGCCCCTGTACGTGGAGACGCGGCCCGACCGGGGGATGGAGGCGCCGAGCGAGGAGCCCCGCCGCAGGCGGCCCGACGCCCAGGCGGAGGACTCGGGCACGCGGGCCGCCGCGGTCGGGCTCGCCCAGGACTCCGTGCGCTTCGGCGCGGTCCCGGGACCGGCCGGCCGGGGCTCGTGCGTCGTCGAGGCGCAGCGCCGGGTGTCGTTCGCGACCTACTTCAACGCGTTCCCCGCCGCATACTGGCGCCGCTGGACCCCCGTGCGGCGCGTGAGCCTGCAGCTCCGCGTCGAGGGCGAGGGATCGGTCCTGCTCTACCGCTCGACGGCGTCCGGCCGCAGCCACCGGGTCGCCGTGCACCACCTGCGCGGCGGCGTCGAGGACGTCACGCTGGCTGCGCCCCTCGACGGGTTCGCCGACGGCGGCTGGTACTGGTTCGACGTGATCGCCGGCGCCGGGCCGGTGCGCCTCCACGAGGCGGCGTGGACCACCGCCGTGGAGCCGCAGCCCGATGCGCGCATCAGCATCGGGATCACCACCTACAACCGTCCGGAGTCGGTGACCGAGCTGCTCGCCGCCATCGGGTCGAGCCCCGAGCTCCTCGCGATCCTCGACGCGGTCTACCTCGTCGACCAGGGCGACCGGCATCCCGACGAGACGGCGGCGTGGGCGGTCTCGGTGGCCCCGCTCGGCGACCGGCTGCGACTCGTCCGGCAGGCCAACGTCGGGGGATCCGGCGGCTTCGCGCGGGCGATGCTCGAGGCCGTCGAGGCGGACCGGAGCGACCAGCTGCTCCTGCTCGACGACGACATCGAGCTCGAGCCGGAGGGCGTGCTGCGCGCCGTCGCGTTCGCCGGGCTCGCCACCGACCCGACCATCGTCGGCGGCCACATGTTCTCGCTCCACGACCGCTCCGTGCTGCACGCGCTCGGGGAATCGGTGGAGCCGCGCCGGTTCTGGTGGGGGCCCGCGCCGGCCACCAGGCCGTCGCACGACTTCGGCCGGCGCGGCCTCCGGCACACCCCGTGGCTTCACCGTCGGGTGGACGTCGACTACACCGGGTGGTGGACCTGCCTCATCCCGGTGAGCGTCCTGAAGCGGATCGGCCTCTCCGCGCCGATGTTCATCAAGTGGGACGACGTCGAGTTCGCCCTGCGGGCGCGGAAGGCGGGCGTGCCGACGGTGACCCTGCCGGGCGTCGCCTCGTGGCACGTCCCGTGGGAGGACAAGAACGACGAGCTGGACTGGCAGGCGTACTTCCACGTGCGCAACCGCCTCATCACGGCGCTGCTGCACTCGCCGTTCGAGCGGGGCGGCGCGGTCGTCAGCGAGGTGCTGCAGGTGCAGCTCCAGCACCTGCTGTCGATGCAGTACAGCACCGCGGCGCTCCGGATCCGGGCGATCGAGGACGTGCTCGCGGGGCCGGAGGCGCTGCACGCCGGGCTGGCGACCAAGCGCGCGGAGCTGCGGGCGCTCACCGAGCACCTGCCGGACGCCGGGCTCGCCCCCGACGCGGCGCAGTTCCCGCCCGCCCGTCAGCGGCGCCCCCAGCGGAGCGGTGCCCGGGCCCCCCGCAACCCCGTCGACCTCCTCGTCAAGGCGGCGCTCGCGACGGCGCACCAGCTGGTGATGCCGGTCGGCGCCGCGTCCAGGACGAGCCCGGCGTCGGAGGTGGCCTACCAGGACGCGGTGTGGTGGCGGCTCACCGACCTCGACAGCGTGCTGGTCTCCGCCGCGGACGGCACGGGCGTCGCCTGGTACCGCCGCGACCCGGCGGGGTTCCGGCGTCAGCTGGCCAGCAGCGTCGCGCTGCACACGCGGCTCTGGAGGCGGTGGGGGAGGCTGGCGGCCGTCTACCGGGCCGCCATGCCCGAGCTGACGTCGCCCGAGCGCTGGGACGAGACGCTGCGGAGCAGCGACTGAACGCGTCGGCCGACCGGCCGATCGCGAGGCGCACGGGCATCGCGGTGGCCGGTGTCGCCGCCGCGGCGGCGGCCGCGGTCGGCCTCGATCGGCCCGGCCTGGGGTACGACGAGTCGGCCAGCCGCTGGGCCGCGGGACTGCCGGTCCCCGAGCTGTTCCACCTGCTCGGGAACATCGACGCCGTGCACGGGCTGTACTACCTCCTCCTGCACGCCTGGGCGGCGCTCGGATCGGACCCGACGTGGCTGCGGGTGCCGTCCGCGCTCGCGTCGGTGGCGGCCGCGGTGTGCGTCGCCGCCCTCACCGCGGGCCTGACCGGTTCCGCGGTCGCCGCCGCGGTCGCGGGGGTGCTGCTGGCGGCGTCGACGAGCGTCGTCTACTACGCCCAGACGGCCCGCTCCTACGCGGTCGTGCTGTGCGCCGTGTGCCTCGGCACGCTGCTGCTCGCGGGGCTCGTGGCCGGCGGCGAGCCGGGACGCCGCCGCGGTGCGCGATGGGTCGGGTACGCACTCTGCATGCTGGCGGCCGCCTGGCTGAACGAGCTGTCGGTGCTTGCGCTCGTGGCCCACGGCACGACCGTGCTGCTCCTGAAGCCGGGGCGACGCCGGATCGCCGCGTGGGCCGCGGTCGCGGTCGTGGTCGCGGTGCTCGTGCTCCCGCTCGTCCTGGTGAGCCGCACGGAGGCGGCCGCGATCGCGTTCCTCCGGCGCCCGGGGTTCGCGGATGCGATCACGCTCGCCCGGGCGGACCTCGGCGCCGACGCCGGCACGATGGGGCTCGTCCTGGTCCTCGCGGTCGTCGGGGCGGTCGTCCCGCGCCGTGCCGCCACGCGTCCACGAGCGGTCGCCGCGGTCGCGCTCCCGCTGGTGCTGCTGCCGCCCGCGATCCTGGCGATCGCGTCGAGACTCGGCCCGCAGTCGTACTACTCCGAGCGCTACGTGCTGTACACCGTGGCGGGGGTCGCCGTGCTCGCCGGCGCGGGCGCGGGGGCGGTCGCCCGGGTCCTCGCCGGGGCGACCCGGCGACGATGGGTCGAGGCGGTGCTCGCCGTCGCGGTCTGCGTCGCGCTCCCTGCGACCCAGCTCGGCGCCGAGCTGCGGGTCAGGTCCCCGCAGGCGCGCCAGTTCGACTTCGGTCCGCCCACCGCGCTCGTCGCCGCGCAGAAGCGGCCGGGCGACGTGGTGCTGTTCGCCGGGCGGTTCTTCCGGATGGCCGCGCTCGGGTACCCGGAGCGGTTCGCCGGGGTGCGCGACGTCGCGATCGCCGTCCCGCCCGCCGCCGCCGGCAGCTTCACCGGCATCGAGTCGTCCTGGCCCGCGGTGGCGGAGCGGGTGCTCGCCGCGCGGCGGGTCTGGGTCGTCGGCGCCCTGCCGGTCGACCCCGACGCCGCGCGGCGCATCGGCCAGGAGGCGCGGCTGCTGACCGAGCGGTACCGGCTCGTCCGGGCCGAACGGGCGAAGGGCGTCACCGCGTCGCTCTGGGAGCGTGCCGGATGACCGCGCGGGACGCAGCGCGCGTCGCCACGCCAGGCGCCGCTCGGTCGTTCATGTTCCAGCCATGGATTCGCGAGGTATCGGCGCGTCGGGTGGACCCGTCCTCCGATCGTCGGGTTGCGTGCCCGTGGACGGGGACCCACCCGTCGTCTCGCGCCCGCGAGCCGCTGGACCTGGCTGGAGCCGCATGAGCATCGACCCGGCGATGACCGTCGTCGGTCTCGTCATCGGCGCGCTCGTCGGCCTGACCGGGATGGGCGGCGGTGCGCTGATGACGCCCGTGCTCGTGTTCCTCTTCGGCGTCGACGCCCTCACCGCGATCTCCAGCGACCTCGTGATCAGCCTGTTCATGAAGCCGTTCGGCGGGATCGTGCACCTCGTGCGGCGCACCGTCGACCTCCGGCTCGTCGGGCTGCTCATGATCGGCAGCGTGCCGGCCGCGTTCGTGGGCGCCTTCGCCACGACGCTGCTGCCAGGCGACCGCGTCCAGTCGGTGCTCCTCGTGCTGCTCGGCGGCGCGCTGCTCCTCGCCGCCGCCGGGCTGATCGTCCGCGCCTGGATGCAGATGGTGCGCGCGCGCACCCCGCTCGGCGAGGGCGCGGCCCGCATGGGGCGCCCCGCCGTCCGCGTCCGTCCCGCCTCCACGATCGCGCTCGGCGCGCTCGCGGGCCTCATGGTCGGCCTCACCTCGGTCGGCGCCGGATCGGTCGTCATCGTCGTCCTCCTCCTGCTGTACCCGGCGATGAAGGCCTCGCAGCTCGTCGGCACCGATCTCGTGCAGGCCGTGCCGCTCGTCGCCGCCGCGGCGCTCGGGCACGCCCTCACCGGCACGGTCGACCTCGGCATCGCGGGTTCGGTGCTGATCGGCGCGATCCCGGGTGTCGTCGTCGGTGCCTGGCTGTCCTCGCGCGTGCCGGGCGGGATCATCCGGCGCGTGCTGGCGGTGCTCCTCGTCGCCAGCGGCCTGAAGCTCCTCGGCGTGCCGACACCGGTCGTGATCGCGACCGCCGTCGCGGCGATCGTCGTCGGCAACGCGCTCTGGATCGTGCTGCGCCGTCGGTTCAGCGCGACGCTCCGTGCGGCGCGCGAGGCGACCCCGAGGTGCGAGGAGCGGCATGCCTGACCTCGTCGTGTCGGGCGCCGACCTCGACCTGCTCGAGCTCGCGCTGCTGCCCGGCGGCCCCCGGCTGCCCCTCCGGTCGTCGGCCGTACTCACCGATCCCGAACGCACGCCCGTCGCCGAGGTCGGTCAGGACGGCGGCGTCCGCGCCGTGCGGCCGCTCGCGCCCCGGCCGGAGCTGCTCGTGACCCCGGCCAGCAGGCCGGAGGATCCCGCGGTCCGCGCGGCGCGTTCCGCGCTCGTCCTCGACGTGCTGCCGAGCCGGTCGCAGATCGCGCTCGCGGACGCCCTGCCCGAGGGACCGGTCGCCTGGGTCGCGCTCGTCGGCCGCGAGCGCCGCGGCGTCCAGGCCGGCCCCCTGCTCGCCGCCGTCCACGCCGCAGCCGAGGCCTGGGCGGCGAGGACCGGGCGCGAGGCGATCGTGGTGGCGCTGCCGTGGACGCTCGACGCGGCGCCGCGGGTCCTCCCGCTCCCCGACGCGCTCGCGGACGGAGCGGCGCTCGCGACCTGGCTGGCCGGCGCGCTCGGCCTCGACGAGGTCGTCGTGCTCGGGGAGAGCGACGAGCACCGCGCCCTCGCGGCCCTGGAGGCGGACGCGGCCGGGGCGGCGCGCGCGCTGCTGAGCCCGGAGGTGCTGCCGTTCCACCGCGGCCGGGACGCGGGCGGTCTCGTCGTCCTGTTCACCGGCCTGTCCGGATCCGGCAAGTCCACGGTCGCCCGAGCCGTCGCCGCCCGGCTGGAGGAGCGCGGGGAGGTGGTGAGCGTGCTGGACGGCGACGAGGTGCGCCGGCTCCTGTCCGCGGGGCTCGGCTTCGACGCCGAGAGCCGAGCGCTCAACGTGCGGCGCATCGGGTGGGTCGCCGCGCAGATCGGCAGGGCGGGCGGTGCGGCGATCGCGGCGCCGATCGCGCCCTTCGCGGCCGGCCGGGCCGAGGTGCGGCGGATGGCCGAGGAGGCGGGGGCCCGGTTCGTGCTCGTGCACGTCGCGACGCCGCTCGAGGTCTGCGAGGCGAGGGACCGCAAGGGGCTCTACGCCGCGGCCCGGGCCGGCCGGGTGGCCGAATTCACCGGTATCTCGTCGCCCTATGAGGCCCCTTCGGACGCGGATGTGACCATCGACACCGCCATCGGCACGGTCGACGACGCGGCGGCGGCGGTGCTCGCCGTGCTGCGGGAGGGAGCGCGATGACCACCACGGAGGACGCGGCGCTCGCCGCGGCGCTGGCGGCGGAGGCCGTCACGGCGCTCGAGGCGCTCCAAGCCGATTCCGACCTCGAGGGCCGGGCGCTGAAGGACGCGGGCGACGCCGCGGCGCAGCGCCTCCTCGCCGCACGGCTCGCCGCCCTGCGGCCGGACGACGCCGTGCTGTCCGAGGAGGCGGCGGACGGTCCGCGGCGTCTCGCCGCGGACCGGGTGTGGATCGTCGACCCCCTGGACGGCACGCGGGAGTTCTCCGAGCGCCGGGACGACTGGGCGGTGCACGTCGCGCTCTGGGAGCGCGGCACCGGGCTCACCGCGGGCGCGGTCGCGTCGCCCGGCTCGGTGCACGCCACGGCGACCCCCGCGCCGGTCGCCCGCGACGTCGACCCGGTGCTGGCAGGGGACCGCCCGCTCCGGCTGGCGGTGAGCCGGAGCCGCCCGCCCGCCCTGGTCGCCGAGCTCGCCGATCGGCTGGGCGCCGAGACCGTCCCGATGGGCTCGGCCGGGGTGAAGACGATGGCGGTCGTCGACGGCGTCGTCGACGCCTACGTGCACGGCGGCGGCCAGTACGCGTGGGACTCCGCGGCTCCGGTCGCGGTCGCGCGCGCCGCCGGCCTGCACACGAGCCGGCTCGACGGCCGGGCGCTGGAGTACAACCGCGCGGATCCGTGGCTGCCCGACCTCGTGGTGTGCCCGCCCGCGCTCGCCGGGCTGCTGCTCGCCGCCATCGCGGGGATCCACGACCAGGAGGAGGACGCATGAGCACGACCGCGAGGAGCTACGCCCTCCCCACCCTCCGGGCGCTCGAGGCGGAGAGCATCGGGATCATCCGGGAGGTCGCCGCGGAGATGCAGCGGCCGTGCCTCCTGTTCTCCGGCGGCAAGGACTCGGTCGTGCTCTCGTACCTGGCGAGGAAGGCGTTCGCGCCCGCGCGGGTGCCGTTCCCGATCATGCACGTGGACACCGGGCTGAACTTCCCCGAGGTCATCGCGTTCCGCGACGAGTGGGTCGCGGCGCAGGAGCTGCGGCTCGTCATCGCCTCCGTGCCGGACGCCATCCGGCGGGGGCTCGTGCAGGAGGAGCCGAACGGCTCCCGCAACCGGATCCAGACCCCGGTGCTGCTCGAGGCCGCCGAGGCGAACGGGTTCGACGCGCTGTTCGGCGGCGCGCGGCGCGACGAGGAGAAGGCGCGGGCGAAGGAGCGGGTCTTCTCCTTCCGCGACGAGTTCGGTCAGTGGGACCCGAAGGACCAGCGCCCGGAGGTGTGGTCGCTCTACAACGGCCGCGTGCACGCGGGGGAGTCGATCCGGGTCTTCCCGCTGTCGAACTGGACCGAGCTCGACATCTGGAGCTACATCGAGGCGGAGGGGATCCCCCTGCCGTCGCTGTACTACGCGGCCGAGCGGGAGGTGATCGACCGGGGCGGGATGCTCTACGCGGTGAACGAGTTCGTCCCCCTCCTGGACGGGGAGACGAGTCAGCGGCGCTCCGTGCGCTACCGCACCATGGGCGACGCCAATCTGACCGCCGCGGTGGCGTCCGACGCCGCCGACGTGCACGCGGTCGTCGCCGAGATCGCCGCGGCGCGGGTCACCGCGCGCGGCGCCCCCCGCGCCGACGACCGGGTGAGCGAGGCCGCGATGGAGGACCGCAAGCGAGAGGGGTACTTCTGATGGCCGACCTGGTCCGCTTCGCCACCGCAGGCAGCGTCGACGACGGCAAGAGCACGCTGATCGGGCGGCTGCTGTACGACTCGAAGTCGCTGTTCGACGACCACCTCGAGAGCGTCGAACGCGTCAGCCGCGAGCGCGGCGACGATTACACCGACCTGGCGCTGCTCACCGACGGCCTCCGCGCCGAGCGGGAGCAGGGCATCACGATCGACGTGGCGTACCGCTACTTCGCGACGCCGAAGCGGAAGTTCATCGTCGCCGACACGCCTGGCCACGTGCAGTACACGCGCAACATGGTGACGGGCGCGTCCACCGCCGATGTCGCCCTGATCCTCGTGGATGCGCGCAAGGGCGTCTCGGAGCAGTCGAGGCGGCACGCGTTCCTGGCGAGCCTGCTCGGGGTGCCGCACCTCGTCCTGCTCGTCAACAAGATGGACCTCGTCGACTGGGACCAGGAGGTGTTCGAGCGCATCGCGCAGGAGTTCTCGGACTTCGCGAGCCGGCTCAGGATCCACGACCTGACCTTCATCCCGGTGTCGGCGCTGCTCGGCGACAACGTCGTGGACCGGAGCGCCCACATGCCCTGGTACGAGGGGAGCACGCTGCTCGGTCATCTCGAGCGCGTGCACGTGTCGTCGGACCGCAACCTCGTCGACGTGCGGTTCCCGGTGCAGTACGTCATCCGCCCGCAGTCGGCCACGGCGGTCGACTACCGCGGGTTCGCGGGCACGATGGCGTCCGGCGTGCTGAAGCCGGGCGACCGCGTGGTCGTGCTGCCGAGCGGGTTCGAGACGACGGTCGCGGGCATCGACGGGCCGACCGGTCCGGTCGACGAGGCGTACCCGCCGATGTCCGTGGTGGTGCGGCTGACGGACGAGATCGACGTGAGCCGAGGCGACATGCTCTGCCGGCCCGCGAACGCGGCGACCGCGACGCAGAACCTCGACGCGCAGCTGTGCTGGATGGACGAGCGCGCCCCGCTCACCGCCGGGCGGATCTACAGCCTCAAGCACACGACCAGGTGGGCGCGAGCGAAGGTCGCCGAGATCGCCTACCGGGTCGACGTGAACACCCTCCACCGCGACCTGGAGGCGACACAGCTGGGGCTCAACGAGATCGGACGGGTGCGCCTCCGCACCACCACCCCGCTGTTCGTCGACGCCTACCAGGACAATCGCACGACGGGATCGTTCATCCTGGTGGACGAGTCGACGAACCGGACGGTGGCCGCCGGCCTCCTCACGGGGGCGCACGGCGCCTGACCGCGGTCGCCGGCCGGCAGGGGGAGGCGATGAGCGAGCGCGTGCCGGACGATCTGACCGGACCCGTGTGGGTGCGGCGCGCCGTCGAGGAGGAGGCCGACGAGGGGCTCCTGCTCGCGGAGTACGCGACCCGGATGCGCCTGAAGAACCGGATCATCGTCGACACGGTCACCGCGGAGGGCTCGGTGGACCCCGCCGCGTGGGCGGACGAGGTGCGGCTCGCGCTCGGATCCCTCCGCATCGAGGCGGAGGGATCCGCCAGGCGGATGGAGCAGGAGGCCTCGGTCGCCAGGCTGACGGAGGGCAGCGCGCTGCACGAGCACGACTACCGCGCCTCCGACGCCGACAACCTGGACCGACGACGCCGGGTGTACCGCCTGGTGGCGAGGCGGCTGCTCAGCTGGGAGAACGACGCCACGCAGGTGGCCGCGCTCCTCGAGGCGGCGCGACGCGATGCGCAGGAGGAGATCGATGCGGCGCTCACGCGCGCGGTCAGCGGCGACCCGGTGGCCCATGTGGAGGACGCGGCGCGACTGCAGCAGCGGCTGCGCCTGATCGCCACGGTCGACCTCCCCGCGCTCGAGGCGGCCGTGCGGGGGGAGGCGCCGAGGATCCCCGTGCCCCCGCCGCGCCGCCCCTGGTGGCGGCGCCTGCTCGGCGGGTCGGACCGTCCGATGCGCGGCGCCTAGGCTTGAGGACCGCACCCCGACCGAGGAGGAACGTCGACGTGAGCGCCACCGACCCCAGCATCGTCCCGCAGGGCGAAGGGCCGCAGGTGACGACGGGACGGACGCTCTTCGGCGAGGACCGCGAGATCATCGCCGCGCGGGTCGACGGCGCCCTGTGGGACCTCGACCGGCCCCTGCCGGGCGGCGCCCACGTCGAGCCGGTCCCCATCGGGTCGCCGGACGGGCTGGCGATCCTCCGGCACTCCACCGCGCACGTGCTCGCGCAGGCCGTGCAGCGCATCAACCCCGAGGCCCGGCTCGGCATCGGGCCGCCGATCACCGACGGGTTCTACTACGACTTCGACGTCGCCCGGCATTTCACCCCGGAGGACCTGAAGGCGCTGACGAAGGAGATGGAGCGCATCCAGCGCGCGGGTCAGCGCTTCCAGCGCCGGGTGGTGACGGAGGAGGAGGCCCGCGAGCTGTTCGCGGACGAGCCGTACAAGCTCGAGCTCATCGGCCTGAAGGGCGGCACCGCCGCGTCGTCGGAGGAGTCCGTGGAGGTCGGCAGCGGCGAGCTCACCGTCTACGCCAACGTCGACCGCTCGAGCGGCGAGGTGGTCTGGCAGGACCTCTGCCGCGGTCCGCACCTGCCGAACACCGGCCTGATCCGCAACGGCTGGGCGCTCACCCGCGTCGCCGCCGCCTACTGGCGCGGCAGTGAGAAGAACCCGCAGCTGCAGCGCATCTACGGCACCGCCTGGCCCTCGAAGGACGAGCTGCGCGAGTACCAGCACCGCATCGAGGAGGCCGCGAAGCGCGACCACCGCAAGCTCGGCGCCGAGCTCGACCTGTTCAGCTTCCCCGACGAGATCGGGTCGGGCCTCGCCGTGTTCCACCCGAAGGGCGGCATCGTCCGCCAGGAGATGGAGCAGCACGCCAGACGGCGTCACGTCGAAGCCGGGTACACCTACGTCTACACGCCGCACATCGCGAAGGAGGACCTCTTCCTCCAGTCGAACCACCTCGTCACGTACCGGGAGGGCATGTTCCCGCCGATCGTGATGGACGAGGAGGTCGACGCGGCGGGCGAGGTCGTGAAGCAGGGCACCGACTACTACCTGAAGCCGATGAACTGCCCGATGCACATCCTCGTCTACAAGGCGCGGGCGCACAGCTACCGCGACCTGCCGATGCGCCTCGCGGAGAACGGCACGGTCTACCGCAACGAGCTGTCCGGCGCCCTGCACGGGCTCACCCGCGTGCGCGGGTTCACGCAGGACGACTCGCACCTGTTCGTCACGCCCGACCAGCTCGAGGCGGAGGCGACGAAGGTCCTCGAGTTCGTGATCTCGATGCTCCGCGACTTCGGCCTCGACGACTTCGAGCTCGAGCTCTCCCTCCGCGACGACGAGAAGTCGAAGTGGATCGGTTCGGACGAGTTCTGGGACTACTCGACGAACGCCCTCCGCAACGTGGCCGCCGCGAGCGGGCTGAAGCTCACGGAGATCCCGGGTGAGGCGGCGTTCTACGGCCCGAAGATCGACCTGAAGACCCGCGACGCCATCGGGCGCACCTGGCAGCTGTCGACCGTGCAGGTGGACGTGAACCTGCCGGAGCGGTTCGAGCTCGAGTACACCGACCGGGACGGCACGCGGAAGCGGCCGATCATGATCCACCGCGCCCTGTTCGGCTCCATCGAGCGGTTCTTCGCGATCCTGCTCGAGCACTACGCGGGCGCGTTCCCGGTGTGGCTCTCGCCCGTCCAGGCGGTCGGCATCCCGGTCGCCGACGAGTACCTGCCCTACCTGGAGGGGGTGCTGGCCCGACTGGCGTCCGCAGGCGTCCGCGTCGAGCTCGACGCCTCCGACGACCGCATGCAGAAGAAGATCCGCACGCACACGCTGCAGCACGTGCCGTTCCTGCTCATCGCGGGGGAGCAGGACCGGGACGCGGGCGCGATCAGCTTCCGCTTCCGGGACGGCACGACCCGCAACGGCGTGCCCGTCGACGAGGCGATCACCCTGATCACGGAGGCGATCCGCGGTCACCTGCAGGTGTCGACGGCCGACGACCTCGAGCCGGACGGCGCGGACGCCGCGGCCGCGGGCGCGATGTGACCGAGGACGCGGAGGTCGACGCGGGCGGCGCCACCGGCGTCCCCGACGCCTACCAGCGCCTGTGGGTGCCGCACCGGATGGCCTACATCGCGACCAACCACACCGGGCCGGCGGCCGGGTCGTCGCCGGACGGCTCCTGCCCGTTCTGCGATGCGCCCGCGCGCAGCGACGAGGACGCGCTCATCGTGCACCGCGGTGAGCACGCCTACGTGCTGCTCAACCTCTTCCCGTACAACTCCGGCCACCTCCTCGTGTGCCCGTACCGGCACGTCGCCATGTACGACGACGCGACGGAGGAGGAGACCGCGGAGATCGCGTCGCTGACGCAGACGGCGATGCGGGTGCTGCGCGACGACTCGCGGTGCGACGGGTTCAACATCGGGATGAACCAGGGGGCCGTCGCCGGCGCGGGCGTGGCCGGCCACCTGCACCAGCACATCGTGCCGAGGTGGGCAGCCGACGCGAACTTCTTCCCGATCATCGGCGGCACGAAGGCGCTCCCGGTGCTCCTCGGGGAAACCTGGCGCTCCCTCAGCGAGGCCTGGCCCACCTCCTGACCGTGTTCGCGGATCCGGAGATCGTCCGCGGTTCCGGAGTTCCTCCGCGACACGCCGACTCGATGCCCCGAGCGTCGGCGCGTCGCCGGGTTTCTCCGGATCCGCGAAGGGTGCCGACGGGTCGTACGCTTGATGACTGACTTCCAGTGGTTAGGACGCACCCCATGACCGACACGCTCACCCCCTCCACCGCCTCCGGCAGCGGCGACTCCGCAGGTCCCGGCACCGGGACCGCCCGAGTGAAGCGCGGTCTCGCCGAGATGCTCAAGGGCGGCGTGATCATGGACGTGGTCACCGCCGAGCAGGCGAAGGTCGCCGAGGACGCCGGCGCGGTCGCGGTGATGGCGCTCGAGCGGGTGCCGGCCGACATCCGCGCGCAGGGCGGCGTCGCGCGCATGAGCGACCCCGACCTGATCGCCGACATCGTTGACGCGGTGTCGATCCCGGTGATGGCGAAGGCCCGGATCGGGCACTTCGTCGAGGCGCAGGTGCTGCAGCACCTCGGCGTCGACTACATCGACGAGTCCGAGGTGCTCTCGCCGGCCGACTACGTCAACCACATCGACAAGTGGCCGTTCACCGTGCCGTTCGTGTGCGGGGCGACGAACCTCGGGGAGGCGCTCAGGCGCATCACCGAGGGCGCCGCGATGATCCGCTCGAAGGGCGAGGCCGGCACCGGCGACGTCTCCGAGGCGACCAGGCACATCCGCACCATCCGGGGCGAGATCGCGGCCCTCACGGCGAAGTCGCCCGACGAGCTGTACGTCGCGGCGAAGGAGCTGCAGGCCCCCTACGAGCTGGTCGCGGAGGTCGCGCGCCTCGGCAAGCTCCCGGTCGTCCTCTTCACGGCGGGCGGTGTCGCGACCCCGGCGGACGCGGCGATGATGATGCAGCTCGGCGCGGACGGTGTGTTCGTCGGCTCCGGCATCTTCAAGTCGGGCGACCCCGCCAAGCGCGCGGCCGCGATCGTGAAGGCGACGACCTTCTTCGACGACCCGGAGGAGATCGCGAACGCCTCCCGGGGGCTCGGCGAGGCGATGGTCGGGATCAACGTCGCCGACGTGCCCGCGCCGCACCGGCTCGCCGAGCGCGGTTGGTGACCGGCCCGCGCGTCGGCGTCCTCGCCCTGCAGGGCGACTTCCGGGAGCACCTCGCGGTGCTCGCGGGCCTCGGCGCGGACGCCGTGCCCGTCCGGCGGGAGCGCGAGCTCGACCTCGTGGCCGGCCTCGTGATCCCGGGCGGCGAGTCGACGGTGATGGACAAGCTCTCGCGCGCCTTCGGGCTCCGGGACCCGCTCAGGGCGCGGATCGCCGCGGGCATGCCGGTCTACGGCACGTGCGCGGGCCTGATCATGCTGGCCGACCGGGTGCTGGACGCCCTGCCCGACCAGCAGACGCTGGGCGGCCTCGACGTGACGGTGCGCCGGAACGCGTTCGGGAACCAGCTCGACTCGTTCGAGACCGACCTCGCGGTCCCGCTGTTCGGCGGTCCTCCCGTGCACGCCGCGTTCATCCGCGCACCCGTCGTCGAAGCGGTCGGGCCGGCCGCGGAGGCGCTCGCGACGCTCGACGGTGCACCGGAGGGCGCGAGCGGCCGCGTCGTCGCGGTGCGGCAGGGCAACCTGCTCGGCACCGCGTTCCACCCGGAGATCACGGGCGACACCCGCTTCCACGAGCACCTCCTCTCGCTCCTCTGAGCAGGGAGCGCCGGCGCCCCCGCCGACCTGCTCGATCGCACCGGAGACGGCGGATGGGCAGGGCGCCGTCGCGCCCGTTGCGATGGCAGTCATGCTGCGATTGCGTGGATCCGGTGCCGGGAGAGCATGATCGCGTGGTGCAGCGGATCGTGCGCTCGGGCGCGGGCCGGGCGGTCGATGCCGTCTGGGGTGTCCTGCTGCGCCGACCCGCGCTCTGGCTCGCGATCTGGTCGGTGCTGCTGATCGGCGTGCAGGGCGCGGCCGACAGCCGGTCGATGAGCTCGTGGTTCTACATCGTCCGCGGCGTCCACACGATCCTGGGTCCGCAGCCGCTCAGCCTCTTCGCCATGCATCCCGAGCTCCAGATGGGGCCGCTCGCGTTCGTGCTGAGCGCGCCGTTCGTCCTGCTGCCGCACCCCGCCGGGACCATCGCGGCAGCAGTGATGATGCAGGGCGCCGGCCTCCTCGCGGTCCTCGCGGCGCGCGGGCTGCTGCGCCCCTCCGATCGGTTCGGCGACCGGCGCTGGTTCGCCGGGGCCGTGATCACCATGGCCGCCTGGACCGAGCTCGCCGTCCGGTACGGACACGCGGACGACGTGCTCGCGCTGCTGGGAGGCGTGCTCGCGCTGCGCCTGCTGCACGACGGGGCCGTGCTGCGCGCGGCCCTCCTGATCGGGCTGGCCGTGGACTGCAAGCCGTGGATCGCGCCGCTCGCCTTCGTGCTGCTCATGGCGCCGCGGCGCCGCTGGCTGCCGGCGGCGAGCGTGGTCGTGCTCGTCGTCGCAGCGGTCTGGGTGCCGTTCTTCATCGACCCCCACTGGGTGCGCGCGCTCCGCTTCACCATCGCGGTGGATCCGACCGCGACCATCCGCCTGCTCGGTCTCGCCGATGCGCGCACGCCGGCGTGGTGCCGGCCCGCCCAGATCCTGCTGGGGGCCGGTGCCGTCGCGCTCGCCGCACGGCGCGGCAGGCCGGAGTCGACGCTCCTGCTCGTGGTGGTCACGCGCCTCCTGCTCGATCCCGGCGCCCACCTCTACTACGCCGCGGGCGCCGTGCTGGGCGGCTGTCTGCTCGACCTGACCGCCGTGGTGCCGGTCGCCGCTTCGCTGGCGCTGCTCGGCCTCGAGCTGCCGCCGTACGTGTTCCCGTTCCAGGACCTGACGCAGGCGGTCATCCGGGTCGTCACGCTCGGCCTGCTCGGCGTGCTGGCGATCGCGGGGCCGCGCCGCAGGTCTGCGGTGCGGGTCGGTGCGTCGACCGCCTCGTCGCGGTCGGAGCGCGTCGTCTCCGTCCCCGGCTGACGCGCGCCCGTCCGGGCACCGCGGCCGCACCTCTACAATCGATCCCCGAATCCGTGGGACGAACACTCGAGGAGGTGCAGATGTCCGGACACTCCAAGTGGGCGACCACCAAGCATCAGAAGGCGGTCAAGGACGCCCGTCGCGCGAAGTCCTTCGCGAAGCTGATCAAGAACATCGAGGTCGCGGCCAAGATGGGCGGCGCCGACCTCTCCGGCAACCCGACGCTCGTCGACGCCGTGCAGAAGGCGAAGAAGACCTCGGTCCCGAACGACAACATCGACCGCGCGATCAAGCGCGGAGCGGGCCTCACCGGCGAGACGATCAACTACGACACGATCATGTACGAGGGCTACGGCCCGAGCGGCGTGGCCCTGCTGATCGAGTGCCTCACCGACAACCGCAACCGCGCCGCGGCCGAGGTCCGCACCGCGATGAGCCGCAACGGCGGCACGATGGCCGACCCCGGCTCGGTCGCGTACAACTTCAGCCGCAAGGGCGTCATCCGGGTCGCGAAGACGGACGGCGTCACGGAGGACGACGTGCTGGGTGCCGTGCTCGACGCGGGCGTCGAGGACGTGGCCGACCACGGCGAGGAGTTCGAGGTCGTCACGGAGCCGAGCGACCTGGTCGCCGCCCGCACCGCGCTGCAGGGCGCCGGCATCGACTACGAGTCGGCGGACAGCGAGTTCGTGCCCGGCGTCACCATCGAGATCGACGACGTCGACGTGGCGAAGAAGATCCTGCGGCTCGTCGACGCGCTCGAGGAGAGCGACGACGTGCAGAACGTGTTCGCGAACTTCGACTTCTCGGAGGACGTGTCCTCGGCGCTCGACGAGGACGAGTAGTCCTCGCGTGCGGGTCCTCGGCGTCGACCCGGGACTGACCAGGTGCGGCGTCGGCGTCGTCGACGTCGCACCGGACCGCACCGCGCGGCTCGTGCACGTGTCCGTGCTGCGCACCCCGGCCGATCAGGCGCTGGAGCTGCGCCTCCTGCACATCGCGCGAGGGCTGCAGGCGCTGCTCGACCAGCACCGTCCTGACGCGTTCGCGATCGAGCGCGTGTTCGCGCAGGCCAACCTGCAGAGCGTGATGGGCGTGGCGCAGATCAGCGGGGTCGCGCTGCACCTCGCGGCGGAGCGCGGCCTGCCGATCGGCCTGCACACGCCGAGCGAGGTGAAGGCCGCGGTGACCGGGTACGGCAACGCGGACAAGCGCCAGGTGACCACCATGGTGACCCGGCTGCTCGGGCTCGCGGAGGCGCCGAGACCGGCCGACGCCGCCGACGCGATCGCGATCGCCGTGTGCCACGCGTGGCGGCAGGGCCCGGTCGCGCCTGCCCGAGGCGGGGCCGCGACCACCCCCGCGCAGCGGGCCTGGCAGCAGGCGGAGGCGTCCGCCCGGGCAGGCGGCCATCGCGCAGCTGGCCGACAAAACTGGCGCTGACCAGGAGACACGCTCTACAGTGCGCGGATGTCGGTCATCCGCAGGACGCTCGCCGTGCTCGGCGCGCTGCTCGCGGTGGCGGTCGTCGCCGGGTCGGCGGTCGCGGTCGCCGCGTTCGTGGTCGGATCGCCGACGCCGACCGCGGCTCCCGCACCCGCCGCCGGCGTGATCGCGAGCTCGATGGCCTCCGTGCAGGCCCCGCAGGCGTTCCGGGACCGGCCCCCGTTCCGATCCTGCGGGCGGATCGATCTCGGCCGGGGCGAGGCGCTGCCCGCCGACCGGGTCGCCTGCCTCTCGGCGACGCCGACCGAGGGGCGCGAGCTGATCGTCGTGTCGACGACGACCGAGGGCGACCGGGTGATCCGCTACTTCCGGACCGGGCCCGGCATCCACGGGATCGAGGTGTTCGAGGACGCGACGGGCGACCGCTTCGACGGCCGGTGGCACCACACGGTGTGCGGATCGGGGGAGATCGACCAGTTCGGCGCCTGCGCCTGAGCGCTTCAGCCGCGCGGGGACGCCGAGGGCGCGGCGGTCGGCGTGACCCCGCGGGTCGTCCGCGGTGCGGGCGCGGCGGTGGGGCTCGTCGACGGCGCGCTCGTGCGCGGCGCGGTGGGGACCGGGGTTGCGCTCGCCGACGGCGCGCTGCCGCCCGCGCTGCTCGTCGGGGCGGGCGTCCTGCTCGGGGCCGGGGTCCTGGCGGGCGCGGGGCGGGCGCCGGACGTCCGGTGGGTCGTCGACGGGTCGGGCACCGGAGCCGCGGCCCGCGTCGGGACCGGGACGGAGCGGGCCGGCGCGCGCGACGGCACGGCCGCTGCGCTCGGGACGGCGGTGGGCGACGCGGATGCGGGCGGGGTGTCCCGCAGCGACGGGGTCGGGGTCGGCAGGAGCCGGTCGGATCGCGCCGGCAGCTCCGGAGCCGCGGCCTGGGCGGTGGGGTGCGGTCCGGTGCCCGTGGGCGCCCAGCCGGGGCCGCCCGGCACGCCGGCGAGGAGCAGGACGATCCCGGCCGTCGTCGCTCCGCTGAGCACGGCGACGGCCGTCCCCGCGGCCCGGCGCGCGGCTGGCGGGACGACGGCGAGCGGACCGGGCCAGCGGGAGCCGATCCCACGCTCCGGCGGCGCCGCGCCGCCCGGAGGAGCGTGCTCGAGGTCGCGGAGCGCCGCCGCGAGCGCCGCGGCGGGGACCGCCCGCGTCTCGGCGACCCGGAGGAGCTCGGCGAGACGCGCCGGCACGGCTCCGCCGTCCGGCGAGCCGAGCGCGAGGGCGAGCACCGCGCCGAGGGCGTGCAGGTCGGCCGCTCGCGCGCCGGCGGGGGCCGTGACCCCGTCCCGTGCGACCGGCTCATCCGCGATCCGCACCACGCCGCCGGGGAGCAGCACGAGGCGCTCAGGGTCGAGGCCCCCGAACGCGTCCCCGCGAGCGTGCGCGCGGGCGACGGCGTCGGCCGCACCGATCGCGAAGCGCAGGGCCTCGCCGACCGGCAGCGGACCCTCCCGTACCGCGGACGCGAGCGTCCGCTCCCTCGTCCGGCTCGATCGTGCCGCGTCCATGTCGGACCCCCTCCGCGCGAGCACCCCATGATGCGACCGCAGAATGGGAGGACGGCGCGCGGGGCGCCGGAGGGGAGCGTCGTCATGCCGTCGTACCGGGTCGTCCTCACGGTCGGGCGCGTCCATCCGGGCGGCAACGCGCAAGCGGTGCTGCCCGCGGCGGCCGGTGCGGTGGAGGAGCTGACGACGGTCGAGGCGAAGTCGGTCGGGGTCCGGCAGGGACGCGCGGAGGCGACGGTCCGGTTCACGGCCTCCGACGACGAGATCGCGAAGCAGATCGCCCCGGTCGCGGCGGACGGCGCCGGCGCGCACGCGGAGATCCTGGCGGTCGCGCTGCGGCGGCAGGCGGGCACGAGGTGGCTGCTCGTCTGAGGCGCCCCGCGCAGCGGCCGATCGAAGCCGTGTTCGACGTCGCCCGTGGGTCGCGCCGGCGGCGTCGGACGGGTCGCCTAGCCTCGACCGCATGATCGCGTCGCTCCGCGGGACCGTGCTCGAGGCGCTCGGGACGACCCTCGTCGTCGACGTGCACGGTGTCGGCTACGCCGTGACCGTGACGCCCGACCACGCGCTCGCCGTACGGCCGGGGGAGGAGGTGCTCGTGCACACCGCGATGGTGGTGCGCGAGGACGACATGTCCCTGTTCGGCTTCCCCGATCGGGAGCGCCTCGCCGTGTTCGACCTGCTCCGCGGCGTCACCGGGGTCGGCCCCAAGTCCGCGATGGGGGTGCTCGCCGCCCTCACCCCCGAGGAGATCGCCGCCGCCGTCGCGAACGACGAGGACGCGGTGTTCCGGCGCGTGTCGGGCATCGGCCCGAAGACCGCGAAGCTGATCGTCGTCTCGCTGACCGGCAAGCTCGTCGCGGTGCGGACGTCGGCACCTCGACCCGTCGCCCGCGGTGCCGACGTGCTCGTCGCGCTCGTCGGGCTCGGCTACCAGGAGCGGGCGGCGCAGTCCGCGCTCGACGACGTCCTCGCGGAGCGGCCGGACGAACGGCAGACGGCGGTCCTCCTCCGCGCGGCCCTCGCCCTGCTCGGTCCGCAGGCGGTCCGATGAGCGCCGTCGACCCGGTGCCGCAGTCCGACGCGGAGCTGGCCTTCGAAGGTGCGCTGCGCCCGCGCACGCTCACCGAGTTCGTCGGCCAGGCCAACGTCCGCAAACAGCTCGAGGTGCTGCTCCAGGCCGCCGCGATGCAGAACCGGACGCCCGACCACATCCTGCTCGCGGGGCCGCCGGGGCTCGGCAAGACCACGCTCGCGATGATCGTCGCCGAGGAGTCGAGCAGGCCGCTGCGGATGTCGAGCGGCCCCGCCATCCAGCACGCGGGCGACCTGGCGGCGGTCCTGTCGTCGCTCACCCCCGGCGAGGTGCTCTTCATCGACGAGATCCACCGGATGGCCAGGAGCGCCGAGGAGATGCTCTACCTCGCGATGGAGGACTTCCGCATCGACATCATGGTCGGCAAGGGCGCCGGCGCGACGTCGATCCCGCTCGACCTCGCGCCGTTCACCCTCGTCGGCGCCACGACGCGATCCGGGCTGCTGCCGAACCCGCTGCGCGACCGGTTCGGCTTCACCGCGAACCTCGAGTTCTACGCCACCCACGAGCTCGAGCAGGTGCTCCTCCGGGCGGCCACGATGCTCGAGCTCGAGGTGAAGCCGCCGGCGCTGCGGGAGATCGCAAGCCGCAGCCGCGGCACACCGCGCATCGCGAACCGGCTCCTGCGCCGGGTGCGGGACTGGGCGCTGGTCCACGGCGGGATCGCGGATCACGAGGCGGTGCAGGCCGCGCTCGCCCTGTACGACGTCGACCAGGACGGCCTCGACCGGCTGGACCGGGCGGTGCTCGACGCGATCCTCGAGCGGTTCGACGGCGGCCCGGTCGGCCTCAGCACGCTCGCGGCGAGCGTGGGGGAGGAGCAGGACACGATCGCCTCGGTCGTCGAGCCGTTCCTCGTGCGGATGGGGCTCCTGACCAGGACGCCCCGCGGTCGGGTCGCCACCGCGACCGCCTGGCGGCGCACGGGCAGGGTGCCGAAGGTCCCGGGAACGCAGCCCCTGTTCGACGAGCCGGTATGATGCCGGGCTGAGCACCGGGCGGAGGATCCTCCGCCGCGGCGCCGCGCAGGACCGCCGCGGACGGCGGCGGAGGCCGGCCCGTGCATCGCCGGCCGACCCATCCGAAAGGCTTCCCGCATGAACCCGAACACCGCGCAGCTGCTCTTCTTCGGCGTCATCATCCTGATCGTCATCGGCCTGATGTTCCGCAACGGCCGCAAGCGCCAGCGCGACGCCGCCTCGATGACCTCGGGCCTCAAGCCGGGTGCGGAGATCATGACCGCGTCGGGCATCTTCGGCAGGATCACGGCGATCGACGAGGCGGAGAACCGCATCACGCTGCAGACCGGCCCGACCTCGGAGCTGACCGTGCACCGGCAGGCCATCAGCCGCATCGTCACGCCCGTCGCCGAGGACGGCACGTCGCTGAACGGCGAGCCGGTCGTGCTCGAGGACGCCGGCGCGGACCCGGCGTTCGGCGAGCGCGTCGAGCCGGCGAAGCAGTCGGACGAGGACGCGACGCGACGCTCCGGCGGCGGTGCCGCGAAGGGGTCGGGGGAGTAACCCGTACCATGGCTCGGCCCGCTCCCCGCTGAGGGGTGCGGGCTCGTGCCGCCGAAGGGCCGAGTCCCCGGCAGCACCCCGACCGTCCCGACCGAAAGGCCTCCGTGCCGAGCACCGTGACTCCGAAGCGACACGCCCGGCGTGCGCTCACCGGCCTCGTGGTCGTGATCCTGGCCGGGATCGCGCTGAACTTCGTGGGCGTCTGGACGGCACCGGGGTCGACCTTCGCGGTGAAGGCGCAGTCCCTGCTGCCGAAGCTCGGGCTCGACCTCGAGGGCGGGACGCAGATCATCCTGCACGCCACGCAGAACAGCGGGGCGGACGCGACGAACGCGCAGCTGCAGCAGTCGGTCTCGATCATCCGCCAGCGCGCCGCCGCGGGCGGGAGCCCGGACGCGCAGATCTCCACCGCGTCGGGCGGCAACATCGTGGTGTCCCTGCCCGGCACGCCGTCGCAGGCGACGATCAACAGCGTCCGCCAGGCGGCCCGCATGGACTTCCGCGCCGTGCTCCTCACCGACGCCGCGCCGACCTCGTCGGCGGGCAAGGGCGGTGCGCCGTACACGCCGCCCGCGTCGCTCGCGAACACCCCGAGCGCCTCGCCGACGAACGGCAGCGATCTCGCGCAGGTCACGCCGTACCTGCAGAACCTCTACGACAACTACAACTGCGCGGCCGACAACCAGCCGAGCAAGGCCGATCCGTCGAAGCCGCTCGTCACCTGCTCGACGGACGGGTCCGTGAAGTACCTGCTCGGCCCGGTGGAGGTGCCCGGCACCGACATCTCCGGAGCGCAGGCCGGCCTCCAGACGACGACGCAGGGCGCGACCACCGGCGAGTGGGTCGTGAACCTCAGCTTCAACAGCAAGGGCACCACCGAGTTCGCGGCCATCTCCGAGCGGCTCGTGGCGCTCACCGGGGTGCGCAACCAGTTCGCGATCCTGCTCGACGGCAAGGTCATCGAGGCGCCGACGATGAACGCCGCGATCACGAACGGCAAGGCCACGATCTCGGGCAACTTCACCGACGCGAGCGCGAAGGCCCTCGCCGACCAGCTGAAGTTCGGCGCACTCCCCGTCAACTTCGCGGTGCAGAGCCAGAACACCATCTCGGCGACGCTCGGGTCCTCGCAGCTGATCGCGGGGCTCATCGCGGGCCTGATCGGCCTGATCCTCGTGTTCGTGTACGCGGTGTTCCAGTACCGGGCGCTCGCGTCCGTCGTGCTCGCGAGCCTCGGCACCTCGGCCGTGCTCACGCTGATCGTGCTCGACTTCCTGTCCTGGCGGGAGGGCTACCGGCTCTCGCTCGCCGGCGTGACGGGCATCATCGTGTCGATCGGCATCACGGCGGACTCGTTCATCGTCTACTTCGAGCGGATCCGCGACGAGCTGCGGGAGGGCCGGAGCCTCGAGGGCGCCGTCGAGCAGGGCTGGCGGCGCGCCCGCCGGACGATCCTCGCCTCCGACGCCGTGAACCTGCTCGCGGCATCGGTGCTGTTCATCCTCGCGGTGGGCGACGTCCAGGGCTTCGCCCTGACGCTCGGCCTGTCGACGCTCATCGACGTGCTCGTCGTCACCCTGTTCACCCACCCCGTGCTGCAGCTGCTGGCCAGGCGGCCGTTCTTCGCCGACGGCCACGCCTTCTCGGGGCTCGACCCCCGCGCCCTCGGGGCCGTCTACCGCGGTCGCGGGCAGTTCCGGGAGCCGGTGCTGGCCGGGCGGGCCGTGCGCGCCTCCGGTGAGGCACAGCGCCGCCAGACGATCGCCGAACGCAAGGCCGCCGAGCTCGGCGACGACCGGAAGGGACGCGACTGATGCCCGGCGGACTCACGCGGTTCGGCAACGACCTCTACACCGGGGCGCGGTCGATCGACTTCATCAAGCGGCGCCGGATCTGGTACCTGGTGTCCGGCATCGCCGTGCTCCTCTCGCTCGTGCTGCCGCTCCTGGTGCTGCCCGCGTTCGGGCACGGGTTCCGCTTCGGCATCGAGTTCACCGGCGGCTCGCAGTTCACGATCTCGAACTCGACGAAGAACCTGTCCGACGACAGCATCGCGATCGACGCGGTCCAGTCCGTGACCGGCCCGTCGGTGACGCCGCTCGTCGCGGTCGTGGGCGGCAAGGACGTGCGGGTGCAGACGACCCAGCTCGACCCGACCGGAGGGGGCACGCAGAAGTCCGACGCGGTCTCCGCGGCCCTCGCCAAGGCCTACGGCGTCCCGTCGAGCGATGTGAGCCAGTCGTTCATCGGCCCGACCTGGGGCGCCGACATCTCGGGCGGTGCGATCCGCGGCCTGATCATCTTCCTGGTGCTCGTCGCGATCGTCATGGCCGTGTACTTCCGCACCTGGAAGATGTCCGTCGCCGGGCTCGTGTCCCTGCTCCACGACCTGATCATCACCGCAGGCGTCTACGGCATCGTGGGCTTCGAGATCACGCCGGCCGCCGTCATCGGCTTCCTCACGATCCTCGGCTACTCGCTGTACGACACCGTGGTGGTCTTCGACAAGATCCGCGAGAACACCTCGCGCCTCAGCGAGCGGTCCACGCGGACGTTCGCCGAGACGGTGAACCTCGCGGTCAACCAGACGCTCGTGCGGTCGATCAACACGTCCGTCGTCGGCCTGCTGCCGATCGCCTCGATCCTGTTCATCGGCACGACCCTGCTCGGGGCGGGCACGCTGCGGGACATCTCGCTCGCGCTCTTCATCGGCATCATCGTCGGCACGTACTCGACGATCTTCGTCGCGGCGCCGCTGTACACGGACCTGCGGGCCACCGAGCCCGCCATCAAGCTGCAGGCGCGCCGGGTGCTCGCGGGTCGCCGCACCGCGTCAGCGCCAGGGCAGGTCGGCGTCTGACCGGGAAGTCCGGCGCTCGCGCGACTGTTAGCCTCCTCGACACGGGAGGTGGCCAGTGACCGAGACGCGGGACGCGGCGCCGACCACCGCGTCGCTCCGGCGGCGCGTGCCGAGGCTGTTCTCTCGGTCGCAGCCGATCGACGCGGTCGACACCCTGATCCGCACGGTGCGGCAGCACCACCCTCGCGCCGACACCGCGGTCATCGAGCGCGCGTACACGACCGCCGAACGCGCCCACCGCGGGCAGCAGCGCAAGAGCGGAGAGCCCTACATCACCCATCCCGTCGCCGTCTCGCAGATCCTCGCCGAGCTGGGCATCGGCCCGCGCGGTGTCGCGGCCGCCCTCCTCCACGACACGGTCGAGGACACCGACTACACCCTCGACGAGCTGCGTGCCGACTTCGGCGACGAGGTCGCCCTGCTCGTGGACGGCGTCACGAAGCTCGACAAGCTGAAGTACGGGGACTCCGCGCAGGCCGAGACCGTCAGGAAGATGGTCATCGCGATGTCGAAGGACCTCAGGGTCCTCATCATCAAGCTGGCCGACCGCCTCCACAACGCCAGGACCTGGGGCTTCGTGCCCGCGGAGAGCGCGCAGCGGAAGGCGAAGGAGACCCTCGAGATCTACGCGCCGCTCGCGCACCGCCTCGGGATCCAGACGATCAAGCTGGAGCTCGAGGACCTGTCGTTCGCGGTGCTCTACCCGAAGCTGTACCTCGAGATCGAGTCGCTCGTCCGCAGACGCACGCCCATGCGCGAGGAGTTCGTCGCGCAGGTCATCGACCGGGTCACGGAGGACCTGAAGGCCGCCCGCATCAAGGGCAAGGTCGTCGGCCGGCCGAAGCAGTACTACTCGATCTACCAGAAGATGATCGTGCGGGGTCGCGAGTTCGACGAGATCTACGACCTCACCGGCATCCGGGTGCTCGTCGACTCGGTGCGGGACTGCTACGCGGTGCTGGGCTCGATCCACGCCCGCTGGACGCCGGTGCCCGGGCGGTTCAAGGACTACATCGCGACGCCGAAGTTCAACCTCTACCAGTCCCTGCACACCACGGTGCTCGGGCCGGAGGGGCGGCCGGTCGAGATCCAGATCCGCACGCACGAGATGCACCAGCGGGCGGAGTTCGGCGTCGCCGCGCACTGGAAGTACAAGGAGCAGGTCGCCGGCCGGTCCACCGGGCCGATGACGACCGGCGACGAGGACATGGCGTGGCTCGCGCACCTCTCCGACTGGGAGAGCGAGACGGCCGACCCGCAGGAGTTCCTGGAGGGACTGCGCTTCGAGATCGGGGCGAAGGAGGTCTACGTCTTCACCCCGAAGGGGAAGGTCATCGGCCTGCCCGCCGGCGCCACCCCGGTCGACTTCGCGTACGCCGTGCACACCGACGTCGGCCACCGCACCATGGGGGCGAAGGTGAACGGGCGGCTCGTGCCGCTGGAGTCGCAGCTCGCGTCCGGCGACGTGGTCGAGGTCTTCACGTCGAAGAACCCGGACTCGGGCCCCTCGAAGGACTGGCTGCAGTTCGTCCGCAGCCCGAGGGCGCGCACGAAGATCCGCCAGTGGTTCACCAAGGAGCGGCGCGACGAGGCGATCGAGCAGGGCAAGGACGCCATCGCGCGGGCGATGCGCAAGCAGAACCTGCCGCTCACCAAGCTGATGAGCCAGGACGTGCTCGTCGGGATCGCGACGTCGATGCGCTACGAGGACGTCTCCGCGCTCTACGCCGCGGTCGGCGAGGGCCACGTCTCGACGCAGTCGATCATCGAGCGCGTCCTCGCCCAGCTGCAGGACACGCAGGAGGCGGACGAGCCGGAGTTCGAGGCGCCGACGACCGGTCGGCAGCGCGCGATGCGCTCGAGCGACTCCGGCGTGCTCGTGCGGGGGGCGCCGGACATCCTGGTCAAGCTCGCGAAGTGCTGCACCCCGGTGCCGGGCGACGAGATCCTCGGCTTCGTCACCCGCGGCTCGGGCGTCTCGGTGCACCGGTCGGACTGCAACAACGTCACCGCGCTGCGGCAGGAGCCCGAGCGCATGGTCGAGGTCGAGTGGGCGCCGACCTCGAAGAGCGTGTTCCTCGTGCAGATCCAGGTCGAGGCGCTCGACCGGTCGGGGCTGCTCTCCGACGTGACCCGGGTGCTGTCCGAGCACCACGTGAACATCCTCTCGGCGACCGTGTCGACCTCCTCCGACCGCCTCGCGCTCAGCCGGTTCGTGTTCGAGATGGGCGACACCACGCACCTCGACCGGGTGCTGAACGCGGTGCGCCGCATCGAGGCCGTGTACGACGTGTACCGGGTGTCCGCGGGCTGACGGTCGCTCAGCCGGGGAGCGCGGCGAGCCGGTCGATCGCCCGCTGCTTGTGCGGGCAGCGGACGAACAGCTGCGCCAGCCCCGCGGCGATGCCCGGCGTCAGGCCGGCGATGCGCAGCAGCGCGGCGGCGACCTCGTCCGACGCGGGCCCGGGCTCCAGCCGGACCAGGTCGAACGCGGTGCGCAGGGGCGTCGTCACCAGCACCCCGCCCTGCCGCACCAGATCGGACGGCCGGAACCGCACCTCCCGCGCTCCGGGGGAGCGGAGGGCGACGCGCCTGCCCTGGCCGACCGCCACGGCGAGGTGCAGCGGCTGCGGCAGCGCCGCGACGGCTCCGTGCACCCATGCCGCGCTCGCGAGCTCGACGACCAGGTCGTGACGGCCTGTGGCGGGCGCGAGGGAGGCGGCGCGCACGACCGGCCCGACCGGGGTGCCGACGGGCACGTCGGTCAGCCCGAGCGGGACGGCGTCGCCGTCCAGCCGGAGCACCGAGCGCTCCGTGGCGGGCAGCTGCTGGAGATCGAGCACGGGACCGCATCGCACGGCGACGAGTGTCGTCGGATGCCGTCCGGTCGCGGGTGCAGCAGCCGGCCGCTGTGGAGAATCCCGCCTGTGGAGGGAGGGTCAGCCGATCGCGTCGAGCCAGATGCGGCGGGCGTTCAACGCCTCCTCCGCATCCTTGATGCGCTTCGCGTCGCCCGACGCCCGCGCGTCCGCGAGCTCGTCCTCGAGCTTCGCGATCGCAGCGGTGAGCTGGGAGGCGAGCCCCTCCGAACGCGCCTTCGTCTCCGGGTTCGTGCGCCGCCAGTGCTCCTGCTCGAGCGACGCGACGTGCTGCTCCACCTTGCGCAGCCGGTCCTCGACGTGCCGGACCTGGTCGCGCGGCACGCGGCCGGCGGCATCCCAGCGGCGCTGGATCGACGTGAGCCGGCTCCGCGCCGACTGCGCATCGGTGGACTGCAGCAGCGGTTCCGCCTCCGTCAGCAGCGCGAGCTTCGCCTCGAGGTTGCCGCCGTACTCCGCGTCCTGCTCGGCCTGCACCTGCGCCTTCGCGGCGTAGAGGGCGTCGCCCGCGGCGCGGAACCGGGCCCAGAGCGCGTCGTCGACCCGCTTGCCTGCGCGGCCCGCGCGCTTCCAGTCCTCGAGCAGCGAGCGGTAGGCGCCGATCGCGTCGCCGCCCGACCCGGCGAGGGCCTCGGCGCGCTCGACGATCCGCTCCTTCTCCTCGCGCGCGGCGCTCTGCGTCGCGTCGAGCTCGGCGAAGTACGCGCGGCGCTGGCCGTCGATCGTGGACCGCGCGTCGCGGAAGCGCTTCCACAGGTCGTTCGCCTCGCTCTTCGGCAGGCGCGCACCCGTGCGCTGCGCCTCCTGCCAGCGTGCGAACAGCGCGTCGACGGTCTGCCCGGTCGCCTTCCACTGCACGGTCGCGGGGTCGCGGGAGGCGAGTGCCTCGATCTCCTCGACGATCGCGACCCGCTCCGCGCGGGCCTGCTCGACCTGCGCGCGGTGCTCCTCCGAGCGCTGCGCGGTGAGGTCCTCGACCGTGCCGGACAGGGCGGCCACCCGATCCCGCAGCGCCTGCAGGTCGCCGACCGCGGCGGGCGCCTCGAGCGTCTCCGCGAGCCGGTGCACCGCACGGGCGACCTCGGCGGGCGGGGCCCCGCGCCTGGCGCGCTGCTCGAGCAGCGCGACCTGGCTCGCGAGGTCCTGGTACTTGCGCTCGTAGTAGGCGATCGCCTCCGCCGGTTCGGCGTCGGGGTACTCGCCGACCTGGCGCTCCTCGTCGCCGTCCCGGACGAACACGACTCCGTGCTCGTCCACTCGGCCCCATGGGCGCGTCGAAGACTCGGCCACCTCGGCCGCCGGTCCGGTCTCGGGCGTGGTCACAGCGCTCACCTCGGTGCCCGAGGGTACTGCACCCGGCGGAGCGGCGGACGACGCCGTCACTTGACGAGGATGGGGCCGAGCGTCGCCGTCACCTTGGGCTTGCCGTCCGTCGATCCGTTGGCGGTGCCCTTGCTCGTGATCGTCGACTTCAGGGCGGACAGGCCGCTCGTCACCGTGCCGAAGACGGTGTAGCCGGGCGCCGGCAGCTTCGAGTCCTTGTAGACGATGAAGAACTGGCTGCCCTGGCTGTCGGTCGCGGTGCCGCGGGCCATCGCGATCGTGCCCGCCGGGTAGACGCCGTCCTTCGGCACGTTCTCGAGCGGCCCGAACGTGTAGCCGGGGCCGCCGCTGCCGTCCCCGTTCGGATCGCCGCACTGGAGCACGTAGATGACCGCCGTGGTCAGCCGGTGGCAGGTGAGCCCCGTGTAGAAGCCGGTCTCGGCGAGGTCGATGAAGTTCGCGACCGCCTGAGGTGCCTTCTTCCCGTTCAGCGAGACGCCGAGCTTGACCGAGTCGATCGCCATCGTGCCGGTCCATGTCCGGTTCTCGGAGAGGGACTTCGGGGCGACCGTGCGGGTCGGGGTCGGGGTGGGCGACGCGGAGGCGCTGGGCGACGGCTTCGGTGCACCGGGGCCGAGCGTGAAGAACCCGACCTGCGCGGTTGTGGCGAGCCCCACGATCAGCACGAACGCGATCACCGCAACGACGTCGTCCCGGCGCCGGCGGCGACCGCGCAGCTCGTGGACCTGCTGCCGGATCGAGTAGGACCGCGCGCGCTTGCGTGCCTCCCGCTCCGCCTTCTCCCGCGCGCTGCGATTCGCCACGCCCGCCTCCCTCCCGCCGTTCGGCGACACCCGATCGTAGGAGAGCGGCGGGATGGGCTCCCCGCGGCACGGGCTGTCCGCCCGGATGCATAGGGTGGCGCGCATGGAGGCGAGGACCGCGCTCAGGCAGGGGCCGGTGCCGCTCGCGGTGCGGATGCGCCCCACATCGCTCGACGACGTGGCCGGGCAGGCGCACCTGCTCAGGCCCGGTTCGCCGCTGCGCAGGCTCGCGTCGCCCGACGGCACGAGCGGCGCCGTCTCGGTGATCCTCTGGGGACCGCCGGGCACCGGCAAGACCACGCTCGCGCAGGCGGTCGCCGCGAGCTCCGGGCGCCGCTTCGTCGAGCTGTCCGCCGTCACCGCCGGGGTGCGCGACGTCCGGGCGGTGATGGAGAAGGCGCGGGAGCAGGCGGACCTGTACGGCCTCTCCACCGTCCTGTTCCTCGACGAGATCCACCGGTTCTCGAAGGCGCAGCAGGACGCGCTGCTGCCCGGCGTCGAGAACGGCTGGGTGACGCTCATCGCCGCGACGACCGAGAACCCGTCCTTCTCGATCATCGCGCCCCTGCTGTCGCGCTCGCTGCTGCTCACGCTCCAGCCCCTCGCGGAGGAGGACCTCGGGGTACTCGTCGACCGAGCCGTCGCCGACCCGCGCGGCCTCGCCGACCGGTACCGGCTCGACCAGGCGGCCCGGGCGGCCCTCGTGCGGCTCGCCTCCGGCGATGCGCGTCGGGCGCTCACCGCGCTGGAGGCCTCCGCGACCCTCGCCGACGACGGCGACGACGAGCAGCCCCTGATCACGGAGGAGCTCGTCGCGCAGGCCGTGGACCGCGCGCTGCTCCGCTACGACCGGGACGGCGACGAGCACTACGACGTGATCAGCGCCTTCATCAAGTCCGTGCGGGGCAGCGACGTCGATGCGGCCGTGCACTACCTGGCCAGGATGATCGAGGCGGGGGAGGACCCGCGGTTCATCGCCAGGCGCATCATCGTGCTCGCGGCCGAGGACATCGGCATGGCCGATCCCCAGGCGCTGCCGCTCGCGGTCGCCGCCGCCGACGCGGTGCAGTTCATCGGCATGCCGGAGGGGCGGATCCCGCTCGCGGAGGCGGTGGTCTACCTGGCGCTCGCGCCGAAGTCGAACGCCTCGTACCTCGCGATCGACGCGGCGCTCGCGGACGTGCGCGCGGGCCGGATCGGGCGGGTGCCCGTGCACCTCCGGGACGCCCACTACCCGGGCGCGAAGCGGCTGGGGCACGGCAAGGGGTACCGGTACGCCCATGACGGCGAGCACGGCGTCGTGGAGCAGCAGTACCCGCCCGACGAGCTCGTGGGCCGCGACTACTACCTCCCCACCGGCAACGGCTTCGAGCGGGAGACCTCCGCGCGCGTCGACCGCCTCCGCACGCGCGTGCGCGGCGAGGGGAGCACCTCGGCAGGCTGATCCCGCTCGAGCAGGCCGCAGCGGGCGCCCGGAGCCTGCCGAAGGGCGAGGAGCCTGCCGACGTGCTCGGGAGGGAGGCGCGGGACGGCTGCGACGAGCGCCCCGCCTCCTGCTATCCTTGTCGGCGGCCTGGAACGGGCCCGATCGTCGTGCGGCTGCGACCTCGGGATCCGCGAGGGGACCGCAGCCTGTAGCCGGCTGGTCCTCGCACGGCCGATCCCTCGCGACGACTTCCGTCCGCGCTGTGCGCGGGCGGCTCCGATCTCGAATCCGTAAAGGAACCGCATGTCCACCAAGGCCCGCACCCGCGGCAAGGTCAAGCTCTCGCGCGCGCTGGGCGTCGCGCTCACCCCGAAGGCCGCCCGCTACCTGGAGAAGCGTCCCTACGCGCCGGGCGAGCACGGCCGCACGAAGCGCAAGGCCGACAGCGACTACGCCGTCCGCCTGCGTGAGAAGCAGCGGCTGCGCGCCCAGTACGGCCTGCGTGAGAAGCAGCTCCGCATCGTCTTCAACGAGGCGCGCCGCACCCAGGGCCTGACCGGTGAGAACCTGGTCGAGCTCCTCGAGATGCGTCTCGACGCGCTCGTGCTCCGTGCCGGGTTCGCCCGCACGACGGCGCAGGCCCGCCAGGCAGTCGTGCACCGCCACATCCTCGTCGACGGCAAGCTCGTGGACCGCCCCTCCTTCCGCGTGAAGCCGGGCCAGACGATCCACGTCAAGGCCAAGAGCGAGCAGCTCGAGCCGTTCCAGGTCGCGGCCGCCGGCGGTCACGCCGAGGTGCTCCCGAAGGTCCCCGGCTACCTCGAGGTCGAGCTCGACAAGCTGCAGGCCAAGCTGGCCCGCCGCCCGAAGCGCGCCGAGGTCCCGGTGACCGCGGACGTCCAGCTCGTCGTCGAGTACTACGCCGCCCGCTGACCTCTCGTCCCGTCGAGCGCCCGCCCGGTCCACCGGGCGGGCGCTTCGTCGTTCCCGCGCATGAAGGTGTTCGTTGATCCGGGGAGCGGGCGCAGTCCCCGGATCGACGAACACCTCGGCGGGAGGGAGGCGGCCGGGCGCCGGGTAGGCTTGCTCGCTGATTCTTGGAGGAGCCATGGGCAAGGTGCTCGTCTTTCTCGTCGGCCTGCTCGCAGGCGCGGCGCTCGCGCACGTCGCGTCTCGCACGCCGACGGGCGCCCGCGTCCTGGCCGTGGTGAACGGCGTCACGGACGAGTTCGTGGCCGCCGTATCCGACTCGTACCGGGCGCGCCTGGCGGAGGGCGAGTAGTGCAGACCGCCGAGATCCGCCGTCGGTACCTGCAGTTCTTCGCCGACCGCGGCCACACCGTCGTGCCGAGCGCCTCGCTCGTGTCACCCGACCCCTCCCTCCTGTTCACGGTCGCGGGCATGGTCCCGTTCATCCCGTACCTGAACGGCACCGTCCCCGCGCCGTACCCGCGCGCCGTGGACAGCCAGAAGTGCATCCGCACCCTCGACATCGAGGAGGTCGGGCGCACCCCGCGGCACGGCACGTTCTTCCAGATGCTCGGCAACTGGTCGTTCGGCGACTACTTCAAGCGCGACGCGATCGCGTGGGCGTGGGAGCTGCTCACGACCCCGGAGGCGGACGGCGGGTTCGGCTTCGACCCCGCCGACCTCTGGGTCACGGTGTTCCAGGACGACGACGAGGCCGAGGCGATCTGGCGCGACGAGGTCGGTCTGCCCGCGGAGCGCATCCAGCGGCTCGGCTACGCGGACAACTACTGGATGACCGGCCAGCCCGGCCCGGCCGGTCCGGACTCCGAGATCTTCTTCGACCGGGGGCCCGCGTACGGCGTCGACGGTGGTCCGGCCACCGGCGACGACCGGTACGTCGAGATCTGGAACCTCGTGTTCATGCAGTACGAGATCGCGAACATCCGGTCGAAGGAGGACTTCGACGTCGTCCGCGAGCTGCCGAACAAGAACGTCGACACCGGCATGGGGCTCGAACGCGTCGCGTTCATCAAGCAGGGCGTCGAGAACATCTACGAGATCGACCAGATCCGCCCGGTGATCGACGCCGCTGCCCGGCTCAGCGGGAAGGCGTACGGCGCGGAGCACGAGGACGACGTGCGGATGCGCGTCGTCAGCGACCACGTCCGCAGCGCCATGATGCTCATGCTCGACGGCATCACGCCGTCGAACGAGGGCCGCGGGTACGTCCTCCGGCGCCTGCTGCGCCGCACGGTCCGCGCGATGCGCCTGCTCGGCGTCGACGGCCCGACCTTCGGCGAGCTCTTCCCGGTCTCGCGGGACGCGATGAGCGACGCCTACCCGGAGCTGCTGCCCGAGTTCGGCCGCATCCAGCGGATCGCGAACGCGGAGGAGGAGAGCTTCCTGAAGACGCTCGTCGGGGGCACGAACATCCTCGACACCGCCATCGCGCGCACCCGCGCGGCGGGCGCCGCCCAGGTCGCGGGCGACACGGCGTTCCTCCTGCACGACACGTACGGGTTCCCCATCGACCTCACGCTCGAGGTCGCGGAGGAGGCGGGCCTCACCGTCGACCGCGCGGCGTTCGACCGTCTGATGCAGGAGCAGCGCTCCCGGGCGAAGCTGGACGCCAAGGCCAAGAAGCGGGCGCTCGCCGACCTCTCGGTGTACTCGGACTTCCGTGCGAAGGGCGAGACCGCGTTCCTCGGCTACACGGAGCTCGTCACGGACGGCACCGTCCTCGGCCTGGTCCGGGACGGCGCGGCCGTGTCCTCGATCTCGCTCGGCGACATCGCCGAGGTCATCCTGAGCGAGACGACGCTGTACGCGGAGTCGGGTGGCCAGGACGCGGACCAGGGCGAGATCGCGGGTCCCGGCTACCGCCTCGAGGTGCTCGACGTGCAGCGCCCGGTCGCGGGGCTCGTGAGCCACACCGTGCAGGTGCTCGAAGGTGAGGTGGCGGTCGGGGACCAGGCGCGGACGATCGTCGACCCGCTCTACCGCCGCGGCGCGACGCAGGCGCACTCCGCCACCCACCTGATCCACGCGGCGCTGCGCCAGGTGCTCGGCCCCGACGCGCACCAGGCCGGCTCCTACAACCGCGCGGGCTACATGCGGCTCGACTTCAGCTGGAACGCGCCGCTCAGCCCGGAGACCCGCAGCGAGGTCGAGGACATCGCGAACCTCAGGGTGAACGAGGACCTCGAGGTCGTGACGAGGGTCCTGCCGATCGACGAGGCCAGGGCCGCGGGCGCGATGGCGCTGTTCGGCGAGAAGTACGGCGACGTCGTGCGCATGGTCGACATCGGCGGCCCCTGGTCGCGGGAGCTGTGCGGCGGGATCCACGTCGCCCACTCCTCCGAGATCGGGCTGATCAACGTCGTCGGCGAGTCGAGCGTCGGCGCGACCAGCCGCAGGATCGAGTCGCTCGTCGGGCCGGAGGCGTTCAAGCAGTTCGCGACCGAGCGCGCCCTCGTCGCGGAGCTCGGCGCGAACCTGAAGGTGCCGCCGGCCCGCATCGCGGAACGTGTCCAGGACCTCGCCGCCAGCCTCAAGGCCGCGGAGAAGCGGATCGCGGAGTTCGAGCGGCAGGCGCTCGCGCAGCGCGTCCCGGCGCTCGTCGCGCAGGCGAAGCCGGTCGGCGGGGTCACCGCGGTGCTCGAGCAGGTCGGGGACCTCGGCGGCTCCGACGACCTCCGGGCGCTCGTCACCGACGTGCGCGACCGGTTCGGTGTCACCCCTGCCGTGGTCGGTCTCGCCGCGACGGTCGACGGGCGACCCGTCGTCATCGTGGCGACGAACGCGGCGGCCCGCGACGCCGGGGCGAAGGCGGGCGCGCTCGCGAAGCGCGCGGCGACGGTGCTGGGCGGCGGCGGCGGTGGCCGCGACGACCTCGCGCAGGGCGGCGGCAGCGATGCGACCGCGATCGAGGCGGCGCTCGCCGCCATCGGGCAGGGGCTCTCCTCCTGACCGGGGCTGCGGCGAGCGGGGTCATGCGCACGGGGGTCCGGCTCGGGATCGACGTGGGCAAGGTCCGGGTCGGCGTCGCGCGGTCGGATCGCGACGGGCTGCTCGCGACGCCCGTCGAGACCGTCCAGCGGCGCGGCGCCGACCTCGAGCCGGTCCTCGCGCGCATCGCGGCGATCGCCGCGGAGGTCGACGCCGTCGAGCTCGTGGTCGGTCTGCCGCTCGCGCTGTCCGGGCGCGACACCCCATCCACCGCGGACGCGCGCGCGGTCGCGGACCGGCTCGCCGATGGGCCGCTTCCCGTACGGCTCGTCGACGAGCGGCTGACCACCGTGAGCGCCCAGTCCGCGCTCCACGCCTCCGGCAGGGCCACGCGGGGATCGCGGCGGGTGATCGACCAGGTCGCGGCGGTGATACTTTTGCAGCACGCCCTCGACGCCGAGCGCGCCCGAGGCGAGGCGCCCGGCGCACTCGTCGAACGGAAGTAGCGCAGGTGGCCCCTGATCTCGGACCCCGGTACTCGCGCTCGTCCACCATCGACGAGTTCGACCGCATCCTGACGCTGCCCTCCGACGACGATCCGGTGGAGCCGCCCCGGCACGGCCGCGGGCACGGGCCGCGTCGCCGCATCTGGCCGTGGGTGCTCGCGATCCTCCTGGTCGTGCTGCTCGCGATCGGCGGCGCCGGCTGGTGGGCGTACTCCACCTATCCCGACCAGGTGAAGTCGCTGTTCGGGTGGAGCAACGACTACACCGGCAGCGGGACGGGCACCGTGGAGGTGAAGATCAAGCCGGGCGACCTCGGCTCGGACGTCGCCGACACGCTCGTCGCGGACGGCGTGACGAAGACGAGGGCGGCGTTCTACGACCTGCTCGTCGCCACGAGCCCCGAGCCGTCGCTCCAGCCGGGCACGTACCGGCTCAAGGAGCACATGAGCGCGAAGTCGGCGCTCGCGGCGCTCGAGGACCCGAGCAACCGGATCCAGGCCGTCGTGGCGATCCCGGAGGGGAGCACCGCGGCCCAGATCCTCCGGCTGACCGCCTCCGCGACGGGCAAGCCGCTCTCCGAGCTCCAGGCGATCGCGAAGGACCCCACCTCGCTCGGTGTGCCGAAGAGCGCTCCGAACATCGAGGGCTGGCTGTTCCCGGCGACGTACACGTTCCAGCCGGGCGTCACGAGCCGCGAGATGCTGCAGCAGATGGTCGACCGCATGAAGCAGGCCCTCGACCAGGCCGGGGTGCCCTCGGCGAAGCGGCAGCAGGTCCTCACCCTCGCGGGACTCGTGCAGAAGGAGGGCAACGGCGACGCGTCGGAGGACGCGAAGGTCGCCAGGGTCTTCCTCAACCGGATCGCGCAGGGCATGCCGCTGCAGTCCGATGCGACCGTCAGCTACGGCGCGGGCGGCACCACGGTCGTGCCGACCAAGAAGCAGTACGCGAACGACAACCGGTACAACACCTACCTCCACAAGGGGCTCCCCGCCGGCCCGATCTCGAGCCCGGGGGACACCGCGATCCAGGCGGCGCTGCACCCCGCCTCCGGCAGCTGGCTCTACTTCGTGACCGTCAACCTGGCGACCGGTGAGACCGTGTTCTCCGACACGTTGGCGCAGCACGACAAGGCGGTCGCCCAGTTCTCGCGCTGGCTGAACGCGCACCCGAGCTACAAGAAGTGACGCAGCGCCTCGCGGTGCTCGGGTCGCCGATCGCGCACTCGAGGTCACCGCTGCTGCACGGCGCCGCCGCGTCGGTGCTCGGGCTCGACTGGACGTACGAGCGCATCGAGGCGACGGAGGCGACGCTGCCCGGCATCCTGGCGGCCCTCGGCCCGGAGTGGGTCGGGCTCTCCCTGACGATGCCGCTGAAGCGCAGCGTGCTGCCGCTCGTGCCCGAGCACGCGCCGCTCGTCGACCGGCTGGGGCTCGCGAACACCGTGCGGCTCGGTGCGCGACCTCGGCTCGCGAACACCGACGTGGGCGGCATCGAAGCGGTGCTCGGTGCCCGAGCGGCCGTCCGGCGCGCGATCGTGCTCGGCGGTGGCGCGACGGCGGCCAGCGCGCTGGAGGCGTTGCGGCGGCTCGGGGTCGAGGACCGCGTGGTCGCCGCGCGACGGCCCGATGTCGCGGCGGTCGAGCTGGCCGGGCTCGCCGACCGCTTCGCGCCGCTCGACGAGGTCGACCTGCGCGCGGCCGAGCTCGTCGTCTCCACCCTGCCCGGCACCGCCGAGGCGGCGGTCCGGGTGCCCGACCGCGTCGACGGCACGCCGTTGCTCGACGTCGCCTACGACCCGTGGCCCACCGCGCTCGGCGCGCGCTGGGCGGCGGCGGGCGGCCGGCTCCTGCACGGCCTCGACATGCTGATCGAGCAGGCGCTGCTGCAGGTGCGGATCTTCACGGACTCGGATCCCGACGTGCCGATGCGCCAGGAGGAGGCCGTGCGCGGCGCGATGCGCGCCGCGGTCGGCCGCTGACCTTCGAGGTTCGCAACGCCGGGTGCATTTTGAAGGGGTTTCTGCGCGGCTTCGCCGGAGCAGAAACCCCTTCAAAATGCACCTGCGGTTCCGTGGGAGGATGCTCGGCGATGTTGCGCTGGCTGACCGCCGGTGAGTCGCACGGCCCGAGCCTCACCGCCATCCTCGAGGGCCTGCCCGCCGGCGTGCCCGTGACGGGCGACGCGATCCGCCGCGATCTCGCCAGGCGCCGCCTCGGCGCCGGCCGCGGATCCCGGCAGAAGTTCGAGCAGGACGAGCTCGGCGTCGTCGGCGGGGTGGTCCACGGCCGCACGATCGGGGCACCCGTCGCCCTCACGATCGGCAACACGGAGTGGCCGAAGTGGGCGGAGGTGATGAACGCCGAGGACGTCCCGCTCACGGACGCCTCCCGCGGTCGCGCCGCACCGCTCACGCGGCCCCGGCCGGGTCACGCCGACCTCACGGGCATGCAGAAGTACGGCTTCGACGAAGCCCGGCCGGTGCTCGAGCGCGCCAGCGCCCGCGAGACCGCGGCCCGGGTCGCCCTCGGCGCCGTCGCGCGGGCGTTCCTCGCCGAGCTCGGGATCGGCGTCGTCAGCCACGTCGTCGCGATCGGGCAGGTCGCCGTCCCGGAGGACGCCCCCGTGCCGCTCCCCGGCGAGGCCGACCGGATCGACGACGACCCGGTTCGCTGCGCCGACCCGGGCACGAGCGAGCGCATGGTCGCCGAGATCGACGACGCGCACCGCGCCGGCGACACGCTCGGCGGCGTCGTCGAGGTCGTGGTCGCCGGGCTGCCGCCCGGGCTCGGCTCCTACGTGCACTGGGATCGCAGGCTGGACGCCCGGCTCGCCGCGGCGCTGATGGGCATCCAGGCGATCAAGGGCGTCGAGGTCGGCGACGGCTTCCGCACGGCCGCCAGGCGCGGCTCCGCGGCGCACGACGAGCTCGTGCGCGCCGAGACCTCCGGCGACCCCGGCGTGATCGAACGCGTCACCGACCGGGCGGGCGGCATCGAAGGCGGCATGAGCACGGGCGATCTGCTGCGTGTGCGGGCCGCGATGAAGCCGATCTCGACGGTGCCGCGGGCGCTGCGCACGGTCGACGTCGCCACAGGCGAGGCCGCCTCCGCGCACCACCAGCGCTCCGACGTGTGCGCGGTGCCCGCCGCCGGGGTGGTCGCGGAGGCGATGGTCGCCCTCGTGGTCGCGGACGCGGTCGTCGAGAAGTTCGGCGGTGACTCGCTCGCCGAGGTCCGCCGCAACCGCGACGCCTACCTCGCCGCGATGCCGGCCACGCTCCGCACGGCGACGGCGCCCGTCAGGTGACGACCCGCACCGTCGCGCTCATCGGGCCGATGGGAGCGGGCAAGACCTCCGTGGGCAGGAAGCTCGCGAAGCGGCTCGGCCGGCGGTTCGTCGACACCGACGCGGTGATCGCGACCGAGCACGGCGCGATCCCGCACCTGTTCGCCACGGTCGGCGAGGGCGCCTTCCGGGCGCTCGAGCGCGAGGTCGTGCAGCGCGAGCTGCGGGCCGGCGGGGTCGTCGCGCTCGGCGGCGGCGCGGTGCTCGACCCGTCGACCAGGGAGGCGCTGCGGGCGTGCACGGTCGTCCTGCTGACGGTGTCGGAGGAGGCGGTGCTCGAGCGCCTCGCGGGCGGCAGGCGCCCGCTGCTCACCGAGGGCATCGCCTCCTGGCGGCGGATCGCCGGCGAGCGCGAGCCGATCTACCGCGCCCTCGCCGACGTGACGGTCGACACCTCCCGCCGCCCGATGACCCGGATCGCCGCGGAGCTCGCGGCGCAGCTCGAGCAGGCTCCCGACGGAGCACCACAGCAGGAAGGAACGAGCACATGAGCAGGACCCAGGACGTTCGGCAGGACGGAGCGGGCCGTTCCGTCCTGCTGATGCGGCTCGTTCCTGCTGTCGTGCTCGGCGGTGCGCGATGAGCCCGGTGCGCGTCCCCGTCCGGCACGCGGGGGAGTACGACGTCGTGATCGGGCGCGACCTCGGCGCCGAGATCGACGCGGCCGTGCCCGCAGGCGCGAAGAAGGCGCTCCTCATCCACCAGCCGGTGCAGGCGAGGCGGGCGGAGGCGATCCGGGAGCGGCTCGCCGGCCGGGTGGAGGTGCTGCTCGCCGAGGTGCCCGACGCGGAGGACGCGAAGCGGATCGAGGTCGCGGCCTTCTGCTGGGGCATCCTCGGACAGGCGGACTTCTCGCGCAGCGACGCGGTGATCGGGCTCGGCGGCGGCGCGGTCACGGACGTCGCCGGCTTCGTCGCCTCGACGTGGCTGCGCGGCGTGGCCTTCGTGTGCCTGCCCACGAGCGTGCTCGGCATGGTGGACGCGGCGGTCGGCGGCAAGACGGGGATCAACACGACCGAGGGGAAGAACCTCGTCGGCACGTTCACCGCCCCGGTCGCCGTGATCGCGGACCTCGACGTGCTCGACACGCTGCCGCGCAACGACCTCCTCGCCGGGTTCGCGGAGGTGGCGAAGTGCGGGTTCATCGCCGACACGGCGATCCTCGACCGCCTGACGATGGACCTGGAGCGCGCGACGGATCCCGCCTCGCCCGTGTTCGCCGAGCTCGTCGAGCGTGCGGTGCGCGTCAAGGCGGAGGTGGTGAGCGACGACTTCAGGGAGTCCGGCCGTCGCGAGATCCTCAACTACGGGCACACGCTCGGGCACGCGATCGAGTACGCCGAGCGCTACCGGTGGCGGCACGGCGCGGCGATCTCCGTCGGCATGGTGTTCGCGGCGGAGCTCGCGCGACTCGTGGGGCGCCTCGACGACGACGGGGTGCAGCTCCACCGCGACGTGCTCGGGTCGCTCTCGCTGCCGCTCGGCTACCCGGCGGGCAGGTGGGAGGCGCTGACGGCCGCGATGCGACGCGACAAGAAGTCCCGCGCCGGCATGCTCCGGTTCGTGCTCCTCGACGGCATCGGCCGCACGAGCATCCTGAACGGGCCGGAGGACCACCTGCTCTTCACGGCGTACGGCGAGATCGCCGAGTAGGGCGCCGACGACCAGCGGGTCGGCAGCGGGACGCGAGGAGGATGGTCGCGTGAGCGACGGGGACGGCGGCCGGCCGAAGCAGGGAGGCTCGTTCGTCACCGTGGTCGTGGCGCTCGCCGCGAACGTCCTGATCGCCATCGCGAAGTCCGTGGCCGCGGTGCTCACCGGATCCGCCTCGATGACGGCGGAGGCGGCGCACTCGTGGGCGGACTCCGGCAACGAGGTGTTCCTCCTCGTCGCGGAGCGCCGCGGCGCGAAGGCCCCGGACCGCGCCCATCCCTACGGCTACGGGCGCGACACGTACGTCTGGTCCCTGTTCGCCGCGGTCGGGCTGTTCACCGTCGGCGCGGTGCTGTCCATCCAGCACGGCATCAGCCAGCTCACCTCCGCGGAGCCGAGCGGCAACCTGCTGATCGCGTACCTGGTCATCGGCGTCTCCTTCGTGCTCGAGGGCGTGTCCTTCCTCCGGTCCCTCCGGCAGCTGCGGGGCACCGCGGCGGCCGCCGAGCAGGACGTGCTCGAGCACGTCCTGAAGACCTCCGACCCCACCGTCCGCGCGGTGTTCTTCGAGGACGCCGCCGCGCTGATCGGCCTGCTGCTCGCGGCCGCGGGCATCGGTCTGCACGCGATCACGGGCTCCGCGGTCTGGGACGCCGTCGGGTCCATCGCCATCGGCGTGCTGCTCGGGGTGGTCGCGATCGTGCTGATCCAGCTGAACCGCCGCTTCATCATCGGCCAGTCGCCCACGCCGCGGGTGCGCGCCGCGGTGCTGCGTCTGCTGACGGACAGCGAGCACGTCGCCTCGGTGTCCTATCTGCACCTCGAGTACGTGGGACCGTCGCGCGTGTACCTCGTCGCCGCCGTCGATCTCGCGGGCGACGCGAGGGAGCACGAGATCGCGGGCCGGCTCGCCGCGATCGGCCGGTCGCTGGAGGAGGACGAGCACGTCGTCGAAGCGGTGCTGACCCTGTCCCGGCCGGGGGACGCCCCGCTCCCGGTGCCGGCGGAGCGGGAGGCGGCCCCGCTCCACGGGTAGCGTCGTCCCGTGCGCCGCGTGCTCGTGCTGAACGGACCGAACCTCCAGCGCCTCGGGACGCGGGAGCCGGACGTGTACGGCGTCGTGTCGCTGCCGGAGGTGGCGGCGGCCCTCGCCGCGGCGGCGCCGGCCGGGCTCGAGGTCGAGCTGCGGCAGACCGACGACGAGGCCGAGCTGATCGGCTGGCTGCACGAGGCCGCGGACACCGCGTCGCCCGTGATCCTCAACCCGGCCGCCTTCACCCATTACTCCTACGCGCTGCATGACGCCGTGCGGATCGTCACCGCCGCCGGGCTGCCGGTCGTCGAGGTGCACGTCACGAACCCCGCCGCCCGGGAGGCGTTCCGCCGCGAATCGGTCGTGTCGCCGGTCGCGACGGGCGTGATCGCGGGCTTCGGGACGGACGGCTACCTCCTGGCCCTCGACTGGGTCGGGAAGCACCCCGCCGCCGCCGGGTAGACTGCCCGGTCGGCCTGCCCGCCACGCAGGCGGCCGCACGACCTCTGAAGGGAACCTCATGGCGAGCACCGCGGACATCCGCAACGGCGTCGTCCTCTCGATCGACGGCCAGCTCTGGAACGTCGTCGAGTTCCAGCACGTCAAGCCCGGCAAGGGCGGCGCGTTCGTGCGCACGAAGCTGAAGAACGTCGTCACCGGGAAGGTCGTCGACCGCACCTACAACGCGGGCGCGAAGGTCGACATCGAGAACGTCGACCGTCGCGACTACCAGTTCCTGTACAAGGACGGCGACGACTTCGTCTTCATGGACGGCGAGACCTACGAGCAGCTGCCGATCCCGGCAGCCACCGTCGGCGGGGCCGCCGACTACCTGCTCGAGAACCAGTCCGCGACGGTCGCGATCAACAACGGCAACCCGCTCTACGTCGAGCTGCCCGCCTCCGTCGTGCTCGAGGTCACGTACACCGAGCCGGGCCTGCAGGGCGACCGCTCGAGCGCGGGCACGAAGCCCGCGACCCTCGAGACCGGTGCCGAGATCCAGGTGCCGTTGTTCCTCGAGACCGGCACCAAGGTGAAGGTGGACACGCGGACCGGCGACTACCTGGGCCGCGTCTCCTAGTCGTGTCCGCCAGGTCGAAGGCGCGCAAGCGCGCGCTGGACGTGCTGTTCGCCGCCGATGTGCGGGGCGAGACGCAGGAGCAGGCGCTCGAGGCGGAGGCGCTGCGTGCGGCCGCCCGCCCCGAGCGGGCATCCAGCTGGCCGTACGCCCGGGAGATCGTGCAGGGGGTCATCGATCACGGCGAGGAGATCGATGCGCTCATCTCGGCGCACTCGACCTCCTGGCCGCTCGACCGGATGCCCGCGGTCGACCGCGGGATCCTGCGCATCGCCGTCTGGGAGGCGCGCTGGAACCCGGAGGTGCCCGTCGGCGTCGCGATCGACGAGGCCGTGGAGCTCGCGAAGGAGCTCTCGACCGACGACAGCCCGAAGTTCGTGAACGGGCTCCTCACCGCGATCGCCCACGAGGCCGAGCCGACCGCCTGAGGTCAGCGCCCGTCGCGGAGCGCGACCGCGAGGTCGGGGTGGTCGGCGAACACCGCGTCGACGCCCGCCCCGAGCAGGGTCGACCAGTACCCGCGCCAGTCGCCGAACGCGGCGTCGTCCGCGCTCGACCGCCAGGCGGGCGGCAGGAAGGCGTTCTCCGGGCGCAGCGTCCACGTCCAGACGGCGAGCCCGGCCGCGTGCAGCGCCGCGACGCGTTCGGGCGTCACGAGGCGGGTGCTGAGGCTCACCCCGTCGAAGCGGGCGAGCGACCCCGGGTCGGCGAGCTCCTCCGCGTACGACCGCACCTCGTCCGGTGCGGCGCCCTCGTCGTCGACGAGGTAGAAGCGGGGCAGCCCGAGGTGGGCGAGCGCGTCGAGCGGGGTCTTCTCGAAGCTCTCGAGGACGATGCGGCATCGCGCTCCCGCGAGGTCCCGGGCGACGAGCGGCGCCGGATCGCGGCCACCGGCCGCGAACCGGGCGGCCTCCTTGATCTCCACGACGAGCAGCAGATCGAGCTCCTCCGCGATCCGGACGGCGTCGGGGAGCAGCAGGAGGGGCTCCTCGCCGTCGTGGGCCGCGCTCGACGGCCGGAGGGCGGGGAAGCGCTCCCGTGCCCGCAGGCGCCTGAGCGCCGCCCACGGGTGCTCGTCCACCCGCGCGGACGGGCCGAGCACCCCGGCCGCGTCCGTGGTCGGCGCCAGCAGCGCGTCGTGCCGGAGGACGAGCGCGCCGTCGCGCGACGGCACGACGTCGATCTCGATCCCGTCGGCGCCCTGCTCGGCCGCGAGCCGGAGGGCGCCGGCGGTCAACTCCGGCAGCGACCCGGACGCGCCCCTGTGCCCGAGGACGAGGGGCCGCGTCACGCCTGCGCCGCGACCGCGACCGGCCGGTCCGAGAACGCCACGTGCACGAGGTCGCCGGGTGCAGGGCGGTCGGCCGCCGGGTGCTGCACGGTGAGCGCGACCCCGGCCTCGAGCCGGACCACCGTGCGGCGGGCGGCGCCGAGGAAGCTCGTCGACACCACGATCGCGGGCAGGCCGTCCCCGTCGAGCCGGACGTCCTCCGGCCGCACGAAGACGGTGACGGGGCCGTCAGGGACGTCGCTCGGCAGCGCGGCCAGGTCCTGCCCGACGACCGCCACCCGCCCGTGCTCCAGCGTCCCGTCGAGCCGGTTGCTCTGACCGATGAAGCCGGCGACGAACGCGGTCGCGGGCCGGAGGTAGAGGTCCTCCGGGGTGCCGATCTGCTCGATCGCCCCCGCGTTCATCACCGCCACCCGGTCGGCGACGGCGAGCGCCTCCTCCTGGTCGTGGGTGACGAACACCGCGGTGATGCCGGTCTCCTGCTGGATCTTGCGGATCTCGTCCCGCAGCTGGACGCGGACCTTGGCGTCGAGCGCCGACAGCGGCTCGTCGAGCAGCAGCACCCGCGGCCGCGTGACGAGCGCGCGGGCGAGCGCGACGCGCTGCTGCTGGCCGCCCGACAGCTGGTGGGCGTACCGCTCGCCGAGGTGGCCGAGACCGACGAGGTCGAGCGCCTCCTGCACCCTGCGGGTGCGCTCCGGCCCGGTGACCCTGCGCATCTGCAGGCCGAACGCGACGTTCTGCGCGACGGTCATGTGCGGGAACAGCGAGTACGACTGGAACACCATGCCGATGTCCCGCTTGTGCACCGGGACGGCCTCGACGTCCGCGCCGCCGATGCGCACGTGGCCGCCGTCGATCGTCTCGAGCCCGCTGATGGCGCGGAGGGCGGTCGTCTTGCCGCAGCCCGACGGGCCCAGCAGCGCGACGAACTCGCCGGGGCGCACGTCGAGGCTGATCGCGTCGAGGGCGCGGCTGCCGGTGCCGTAGTCCTTCACCACGTCGACGAGCTCGACGGGGGTGCCGTGGACGACGAGGGACTCCGCCGCTGCGGGGACAGTGCTGGTCATGACTTCTTCCTCCGGGGACGTCCGATCGAGCCGGCCGTCGAGATCACGACGAGCAGCACGAACACGAAGAGCAGGGCGGCGAGCGCGAAGATCGTCGCCACGTACGGGTCGGTCTGCTGCAGAAGCAGCAGCGCGGTCTGGAAGGTGTTCTGGCCGAGGAAGTTCGCGATCGTGAACTCGCCGAACACCACCGAGATGGTGAGCAGGGTCGCCGAGAGCAGTCCGCGGCGCAGGTTCGGGAGCACGACGCGCCACACGGCGACCGGCCAGGAGGCGCCGAGCGATCGCGCGGCCTCGGTGAGCGTCGTGAGGTTCAGCACCCCCAGATTCGCCTGGATGGGCCGGTACGCGTAGGGCAGCACGATGATGCCGATGGCGAACGACAGCGTCCAGGGATCGCTCCCGAGCACCCCCTGCACGACCTGGTACACCGGCACGAAGCCGACCACGAGCACGACGGTGGGCACCGTGATCGGGAGCAGGCACACGGTCTCGAGCGCGCGGTGGGCCTTCGGGAACCGCAGCTCCGCGAGCAGCATCGCGGGCAGGAGCAGCAGGAGGACGATCGCGGTCACGATCACCGCGAGCACCAGCGAGTTGCTCATGCCCGCGAAGAGGTCGCTGTAGTTCGTCGCCTGCGCCGGGTCGAAGATCGCGGTCCAGTGCGCGAGCGTGAACGCGCCCGTGCCGACGGTCTGCAGCGTGAACCAGGTCATCGCCGCGAGCGGGATCAGGAACAGGACGCCGATCACGATCAGCACGACCGCGCCGGTCGCGCGCGACGGCACGGCACCGAACCGGGATCGACGCGGGCGCCGGCGGGGGGCGACCACGTCGGCCACGCGCGCCCCGGCTGCGGTCGTCATCGCTGCCACCTCCTCGTCCGTCGGTCGAGCACCGAGTACAGGCTCATCAGCACCGCCATGATCGCGACCATCCCGAGCGCCAGGACCCCGGCGGTGTTGGCGACCCCCACGATCGTCTCGCTCGTGAGCTGCTGCTTGATCGCGAGCGGGATGATGCCGCCCTGCGAGATGAGCGCCGCGGCGGTCGCGTAGGACGAGAACGCGTTCGCGAACAGCAGGATCAGGCTGCCGAAGAAGGCCGGCGCGAGCACCGGGATGCCGACGCGCGTCCAGAAGTGGAACCGCGTGCCGCCGAGCGTGGCGACGGCCTCGCCCCACTGGGGGCGGAGCCCGTCCATCGCGGGCATGAACGACAGCACCATGAGCGGCAGCCCGAAGTACACGTAGGGGAACAGGAGGCCGGGGATCGAGTAGAGGATCGGTCCGTTCCCGTTGATGTCGACGCCCGTCAGCGCCTTGATGACGACCGGGACCAGCGCGTTCTGGCCGATCGTGGCGATCCAGGCGAACGCGAGCATCACGCCGCCGAACTGCGCGAACACGCTGCTGGCCGAGTCGACGACGGCGCGCACGAGCCCGTCCGGCTTCGCCGCGGTGAGCGCCCAGCAGACGAGCACGCCGAGCACGGCGCTGATCAGCGCCGAGATCGCGGAGAGCCAGATCGAGTTGAGGAAGTTCGATCGGATCGTCGGGTCCGCGAAGGTGGCGAAGTTCGCGAACGTGAACCGCCCCTCCGCGTCGAAGAAGCCGCTCGCGATCGCGACGACGCCGGGGATCGCGAGGAACAGGAGCACGTACACGCCGAACGGCGCGAACCCGAGCCAGCCGGCGCTGCGGCGCCCGGGAGTCCGCTCCCCGGCCCCGCGGCCGACCCGCTCGGTCCCGGCCGGGGTGGACGCGACGCCGCGCGGCGCGCCCACCCCGGCCTCCGGGGACTTCGCAGTGGTCGTCATCGGATCAGCCGACGGCCTTCGACCAGCCGGACTTCAGGAGGTCGGCGGCCTTGCCCGCCTGGTCCGCGGTCAGCTGCACCAGGTTCGACGGGGGCTCGCCGACGGACTTCAGCGTGGCGGTGTCGACCGTGCCGGCCTTCTGCATGGCCGCGAGCTCCGCCGGGTAGGCGCCGGCGGCGAGGTACAGGTTCTGCACCTCGGGGGAGTACAGGTACTCCTCCCACAGCCGCGCGGCGGCCGGGTGCGGCGCGGTCTTGCTGATCGACTGGTTGTAGTAGCTGCCGATCGCGGTGCCCGGCAGGATCACCGTCTTCCAGTTCGGGTTCCCGCTCGAGCCCCCCGCCGCGCCCCACGCGACGTTGTTGAACGACCACTGGATCACGACCGGCGTCTGGCCGGAGTTCACCGTCGCCTGCGTCGGCAGGACGGAGATGAAGTTGCCCGCCTTCTTCAGCTTCCCGAAGAAGTCGATGCCGGGCTGGATGTCGTCGGCGCTGCCGCCGTCCTGCACCGCCGCGAGGTACACGGCGCTCGCGGCCTCGTTCGCCTGCGTCGGGTCGCCCTTGATCGCGACCTTGCCCTTGTAGCCGGAGCCGAGCAGGTCGTCGAGCTTGGTCGGCGCGGCGACCTTGGACGAGTCGTACCCGATCGACATCAGGCCCGTGTAGTCGTAGTACCAGAGCCCGTTCGGGTCCTTGTCGGCCGTCGGGATGTCGTTCCAGGACGCGACCTTGTACGGGGTGAAGAGGTCCGTGTTCGCGTCGAGCACGGCCGTGCCGATGTCGACCACGTCGGGCGCGTTCGATCCGCTGCCCTGCGACTTGATCGCCGCGACCTCGTCGGCGGAGGAGCCGTTCGGGGTCTGCGAGGTGATCGTGATCCCCGGGTACTTCTTCTCGAAGCCGGCGATGATCTTGCCGTAGTTCGCCCACGACGGCGGCAGCGTGATCACGTTCAGGTGCCCCTCCGCCTCCGCGGCGGCGACGAGGCCCTTCATCCCGCCGAACGCGGCGGCGGAGGTGGCGACCTGTGCGGAGGCCTTCGGGATCGAGCTGGTGCCGCCCGCGGCGGCGGAGCCGGAGCACGCGGCGAGCGATGCGGCGGCGAGGCCGGCGAGGGCGAGGGCCGATGCGGCCCGCGCGACTCCCCGGCGGGTGAGGCTGCTGTGCATGTGAGGGGTTCCTCCTGGTGGGGGACCGGCCCGGCGGTCGCCGGATCCGGGATCGGGACTCGTCAGGTGGTGACGAGGAGCGTGCGGACGGTCCGCTCGGCGAGGCCGAGCGCGGTGGTCATGCCGATGCCGGTGGTGACCGAGGCGACGGTCGTCCCCTCCATCGGCTCCGTCACGAGGAAGGGCGCGACCGTGCTGGACGCGTAGACGCCGCGCCACCGGCGCCGGACCGTGAGGGGCGCGCCGAGCAGGCGCTCCATCTCCGCGAGCACGAGGGCGTCGGACCGCTCGTCCTCGAACGGCTCCTCGGTGACGCCGTACCGGTGGGTGTCGCCGATCACGAGCCGGCCCCCGGGCCGCTGCGTGAGCATGAGGTTGACGCCCTCCTCGAGCAGGGCGGGGGCCTCCGCCGCGAGCTCCGCGCGCACGGCGGCGGCGGAGGGCTGCTGCGCCAGGCCGTCGTAGCGGAGCATCGAGCTGCCGGTCAGCACCGCAGGCGGCACGGCACCGGTGGGCGCGTCGACCACCAGCATCCGGAGGCGGCAGCGCACGAGGCGGTGCGCGTCCGCGACGTCGGGGAAGAAGCGGTCGACGTCATGCCCGACCGCCACCACGGTGCGGGCCGCGCGGATCGTGCCGCGCGTGGTGCGCACGAGCCCCGGCTCGAGCGCGAGCACGTTCGTGCGCCACGCGAACCCGACCCCGAGCGTCTCGAGGTGCGCGGCGATCGCGGCGCTCGCCGTCAGCGGGTCGACGCGGAGGTCCTC